>NZ_KV825479.1:0-8683 GCF_001816085.1 Micrococcus sp. HMSC31B01 | reverse complement strand
CGGGCCCTCACCGCCCTGGGCGGCTGAGGGCCCGCGCGGTCGTCAGGACACGCCCAGGCGCTCCAGCACGATCTCCCGCACCCGGCCGGCGTCGGCCTGCCCGCGGGTGGCCTTCATGACCGGGCCGATCAGGGCACCGACGGCGGCCATCTTGCCGCCCTTGATCTTCTCGGCCACGTCCGGGTTGGCGGCGATCGCGGCGTCGACGGCCTCGGTGAGCGCGCCGTCATCGGACACCACGGCCAGGCCCTTCGCCGAGACGACCTCCTTGGGGGCGCCCTCGCCGTCGGCCACCAGGCCGAGCACCTGCTTGGCGATCTTGTCGTTGATCGTCTTCGCGGCGATCAGCTCCTCGACCTCCACCACGTGCGCCGGGGTGATCCCCAGCTCGGCGACGGCGACCTCACGGGCGTTCGCCAGGCGGGCGATCTCGCCCATCCACCACTTGCGGGCGGCCGCCGCGGAGGCGCCGGCCTCCACGGTCGCGACGATCTCGTCCAGGACGCCGGCGTTGACGACGTCGCGGAACTCCTCGTCCGAGAAGCCCCACTCGGCCTTGAGCCGCTTGTTCCGCACGGCCGGCAACTCGGGCATGGCCGCGCGCACGCGCTCGACCCACGCGGCGTCCACGTGCACGGGCACGAGGTCCGGCTCGGGGAAGTACCGGTAGTCGTCCGCGTCCGACTTCGGGCGACCCGAGGTGGTGCTGCGGGTGTCCTCGTGCCAGTGGCGGGTCTCCTGCGTCACGGTGCCGCCCGCGGCGAGCACCGCGGCCTGGCGCTGGATCTCGTGGGTGACCGCGTGCTGCACGGCGCGCGTGGAGTTCACGTTCTTCGTCTCGGTGCGGGTGCCGAACTCGGTGGCGCCCTTGGGCATCAGCGAGACGTTCGCATCGCAGCGGACGTTGCCGCGCTCCATCCGCGCGTCGGAGATGTCGATGGCCTGCACGATGTCCCGGATCGCGGTGACGTAGGCGCGGGCCAGCTCGGGGGCCCGCGCGCCGGCGCCGACGATCGGCTTGGTGACGATCTCGATGAGCGGCACGCCCGCACGGTTGTAGTCGACGAGGGACGCGGAGGCGCCCTGGATCCGTCCGGAGCCGCCCACGTGGGTGAGCTTGCCGGCGTCGTCCTCGAGGTGCGCGCGCTCGATCTCCACGCGGAAGACCTCACCGTCCTCCAGCTCGACGTCCAGGTGGCCGTCGAAGACGATCGGCTCGTCGTACTGGGAGGTCTGGAAGTTCTTCGGCGTGTCCGGGTAGAAGTAGTTCTTCCGCGCGAACCGGCAGGTCTCGGCCACCTGCGCGTCCAGGGCCACGCCCAGGCGGATCGCGTACTCCACGACCTCGCGGTTGAGCACCGGCAGGGTGCCCGGCAGGCCGAGGTCGAGCGGGGTCACGTTGGTGTTCGGCTCATCGCCGAACGCGTTGGGCGCCGAGGAGAAGATCTTCGTGGCGGTGTTCAGCTCCACGTGCACCTCGAAGCCCAGCACCGGGTCGAAGCGCTCCATCGCCTCCGCGAAGTCCATGGTCTGTTCTGCGTGGCTCATGCCCGGCCTCCTGCCGTGGTCGCGGTGGTGGCGCGCTGCGCGCCCTTCTCCAGCTCGGGGGCCTCGGCCCACACCGGCCCGCCCCGGCGCTGGGCCACGAGGCGTTCGAGCGCGGCGCCGGCCTCGTACAGGCGGGCGTCCTCGCGCGCCGGGGCCATCAGCTGCAGGCCGTAGGGCAGCCCGTCGACGACGCCGCCCGGCACGGACATGCCCGGGATGCCTGCGAGGTTGGCCGGGATGGTGGCCAGGTCGTTGACGTACATGGTCATCGGGTCGTCCGTCTTCGCGCCCAGCTCGAACGCCGGGGTCGGCGCGGTGGGCGTGAGGATGACGTCCACCTGCTCGAAGGCGCGGGCGAAGTCCTCCTGCACGAGCGTGCGGACCTTCTGCGCGGAGCCGTAGTAGGCGTCGTAGTAGCCGGCGGACAGCGCGTAGGTGCCCAGCATGATGCGGCGCTTGACCTCGGCGCCGAAGCCGGCGGCGCGGGTGGCGCCCATGACCTGCTCGATCGTGCCGCCGCCGTCGGGCACCACGCGGTGGCCGTAGCGGACGCCGTCGAAGCGGGCCAGGTTGGAGGAGGCCTCCGAGGGCATGATCAGGTAGTACGCGCCGAGGGCGGCGTCGAAGCTCGGGCAGGAGACCTCCACGATCTCCGCGCCGGCCTCCCGCAGGGCCGCGACGTGCTCGTCGAAACCGGCTCGGATGCCCGGGTGGAACGCCTCCGCCGGCAGGTCCGTCACGACGCCGACGCGCAGCCCCGCCAGATCGCGGCCGCGGGCAGCGGCGGTCAGGTCCGCCGGCGCGTCGGCCAGGGACGTGGAGTCCTGCGGGTCGGGGCCGCCGATGACCTGCTGCAGCGCCGCGGCGTCGGCCACGGTGCGGGCGGCGGGGCCGATCTGGTCCAGTGAGGAGGCCATCGCGATCAGGCCGTAGCGGGAGACGGCGCCGTAGGTGGGCTTCACGCCGACCGTGCCGGTGAACGCGGCGGGCTCACGGACGGAGCCGCCGGTGTCCGAGCCGAGGGCGAAGGGGGCCAGGAAGGCGGCGACGGCGGCCGCCGACCCGCCGCCCGAGCCGCCGGGCACGCGGTCCCCGTCCCACGGGTTGCGGGTGATGCCGAACGCGGAGTGCTCGGTGGAGCCGCCCATCGCGAACTCGTCGAGGTTGGTCTTGCCGAGGATCGGCAGGCGGGCCTCGCGGAGGCGGGCCACCACCGTGGCGTCGTACGGGCTGAGCCAGCCCTCGAGCATGCGGGAGGCGGCCGTGGTCGGCTGCCCGCGGGTGACGATGTTGTCCTTCACGGCCACGGGCACGCCGGCCAGCGGGTGCAGGGCGTCGGCCTCGGGGCCGCCGGCGGCGCGGATCGCGTCCACCTCGGCGGCGACGGCGAGGGCCTCGTCCGTGTTCACGTGGAGGTAGGCGCGCACGCCGCGGTCGCCGTCGGCGTCGGCGCGCACGTCGCCGTCGTGGGCCGCGATGCGGTCCAGGTGGGCCTGGACGAGCTCCACGGAGGTGGTGGTGCCGGCGCGCAGGCGCTCGGCCATCTGCAGCGCGGTGAGCCGGACGAGCTCGTCGGCGCCGAGGGTCGCGTTCACGTCGAACGTCTCGGTCATGGGGGTGATCACTCTCCGTCCAGGATGGCGGGGACCTTGAACTGGCCGTCCTCGGAGTCCGGCGCCTGGTCGAGGGCCTCCTCCTGCGTGAGCATGCCGGCCGGCACGTCCTCGCGGAACACGTTCTCCAACGCGATGGGGTGGGACGTCGGCGTCACGTCGTCGCCCGCGGCGGCCTGGACCGCGGAGACGTGCTCCAGGATCTTCTCCAGGTCGCCGGACATCGTGTCCAGCTCCTCGTCGGTCATCCGGATGTGGGCCAGGCGAGCCAGATGCTCCACCTGATCCCGGGTGATCTCAGGCATGGATCTCCTCGTGTGACGGGTCGGGGCGGGGTGGACGACGCCGGCGCGGCGGCGGCCACATCGGAATCGAGTCTAGTGCCGGGGCCTGCCCGGCCGCCGCCACCGCTTCGAGGCGGGAGATCCACCCCACCGCGGCGCTCCGGGCCCGCATGACAGGGATTTCCCGCCCCGAATGGGGTCCCGGTGCCGATGTCCCGCCCGGGGTCAGTCCAGCGCGAGCCGGTAGACGAGGAACGGGCCGGTCTCGTCGGCCGGGTCGAGGTCCGGCACCACGTCCGCGAGGAACCAGTCCCGCTCCGGGACGCGCACGAAGCCGGCGCGCTCGTACATCCGGTGGGCGTCGGTCATGGAGGGCATGGTGGTCAGCACGACGGCGTCCACGCCCTTCTCGGCGCGGGCCCGCGCCACGATCTCGGCCAGCAGGGCGCCGCCCACCCCGCGGCGGTGGAACCGCGGGTGCACGGCGAGCATGCGGAACTCGTACTCCCCGTCGCCGGAGGTCTCGGCCAGGGGCGAGCCGGGCGGGGTGAGCACCACTGACCCGGCCACCTCGCCGTCGACCTCGGCCACGAGCACCTCCGCGCGGCCGGCCCGGTCGGCCACGTCCATGAGGGTCTTCACGTAGGCGTCGTCGGGGGCGATGTGGCCGCCGTCGACATAGGACGCCAGGGTGAGCTCGGCGACCGCCTCGTGGTCCTCGGGGCGCAGCGGGCGGACGAGGGCGCTCATGCGTCGCCTCCGGCGTGCTGGCGCAGCGTGTCCTTCAGGCGGGCGCGGGTCGCGTCCGTGGCCACGACGTAGTCGCGCCGGCGCAGCCAGGCGGTGGGCACGGCCTGGTGGGGGTGGCCGTCGCGCGCCTCGTGCAGCCCTTCGAGGAACGTCGCGGCCGCCGGCTCCTGCCAGATGTTCACCCAGTAGGCGCGCTCCCGCTCCTGCGCCGTCAGTTCCGTGACCAGCCGCCTCGTGAACGAACAGCCCGGCCGCCAGAACACGACGACGCCGCCGCGCTCGACGTGCGCCTGCGCGCCGGCGAACGGCCGCGAGCGGACCCGGACCGCCCACCGGTACGTGACCGCGTAGCCGGCCAGGACGAGCCCGGCCACGATCATGCCGACCTGCTGCAGGCGCGTCCCCGCGATCATGAACGTCAGTCCGCCGGCCACGAACAGGACCGGGTAGAACCACGGGTCTCCGACGATCCGCCTCATGCCCTCTCCCCCGTCACGGCGGCCAGGGCGGCCGCGTCCACGTCGCCGGCCACCATCCAGTCGGGATGTGCCGTGCCGTCCGCCGAGGCGGGCCGCGTCACCGCGACGCCGGCCTCCTCCGCCACCAACGCGCCGGCGGCCCAGTCGTACTCCTGCGTGCCGAACTCGGCGTACGCGTCCAGGGTGCCGTCGGCGACCATGCACAGGTCCAGCGCCGCCGAGCCGATCCGTCGCACGTCCCCGAACGCGGGCAGCAGGGCCGCGAGCGCCCGCACCTGCAGGGCCCGGCGGGCGGGGTCGTAGCCGAAGCCGGTGGCGAGCAGTCGCCCCGAGCGTCCGGGCAGGGGACCGGTGAGCCGCACGGGGGCGGCATCGCGGTCGGGCAGGTCCACGCCCGCCGTCGTCGCGTCCGCGGTGCTGAAGGCGCCCCGGCCCGCGCTCGCGAACCAGGTGCGCCCCAGCGCGGGTGCCGCCACGACGCCGGCCAGCCAGCGTTCGGTGCCCTCGGCCACCCCCAGCAGATCGGCGGTCTCGGCGTCCACCGGGCCGGTGACGGCCACCGAGGTGCAGAACTGCGGAAGCCCGCGCACGAAGTTCGTGGTGCCATCCAGCGGGTCGATGGACCAGCGGTACCCGGACGGCTCGGCCGGACGGGTGGCGCCGTACTCCTCGCCGGTGATCTCGTCCGAGGGGCGGTAGCCGGCGACGACCTCCCGGACGGCCTGCTCGGCGCGGCGGTCGTAGTCGGTGACCCAGTCGGAGCCGGAGGACTTCGTCTGCGCGCCGATCTCCTCGATGCCCAGCGGGACGGCCGGGTGGTGACCGGTCCAGCGCCGGGCCAGGACGTCCGCGCCGGCGCGCGCGGCGGCCTTGGCGACCACGAGCAGGCCCGGGACCGTGGTGCGCGCGCTCATGCCGAGGCCTCCCCCTCTGCGGCGTCGTCGGTGGCGTCGTCCGTGCCCGCCGGGCGCACGGCGTCCGGGCCACCGGCCAGCAGCGCCGTGAACCCGGCCTCGTCCAGCACGGGCACACCGAGGGACTGCGCCTTGTCCAGCTTGGAGCCGGCGGCCTCGCCGGCCACCAGGAAGTCGGTCTTCTTGGACACGGACCCGGAGGCCTTGCCGCCGCGCACGAGGATCGCCTCCTTCGCGGAGTCGCGGGAGAAGCCCTCGAGCGAGCCGGTGACCACCACGGTCAGGCCCTCGAGCGTGCGCGGGGTGGACTCGTCCTGCTCGTCCTCCATGACCACGCCCGCCGCGGCCCACCGGTCCACGATCTCCCGGTGCCAGTCCTCGGCGAACCACTCGATGAGCGCGTCCGCGATGATCGGGCCGACGCCGTCGATCTCGGCCAGCCGGTCCCGGTCGCCGGCCTCTGCCGCCGCGCGCAGCGCCGCCATCGAGCCGAACGCCGTGGCCAACGAGCGGGCCGCCGTCGGGCCCACGTGCCGGATGGACAGCGCCACGAGGGTGCGCCACAGCGGCTGGGACTTGGCCTTCTCGAGCTCGTCGAACAGGCGCAGCGTGTTGGCCGTGGGCGCGGACGGCCTCTTCGCGGTGCCGGCGGTGAAGAAGTACGGCTTGAGCGTGAACACGCCCGAGGGCACCATGCGGCCGTCCACTTTCGTGCGGCCCTCGCGCCACACGCGCACCGCGCCGAGGGAGCGCTGCAGGTCCGTCAGCCCGTCCTCGCCGCGGGGGCCCGTGATCTCCTCCGGCGTGCCGGAGGCGAGGTCGAAGATCTGCGCCTCCGCCGTGATGGGGCCCGGGCCCTCGGGCCGCACGTGTCCGTCGTGCTCGGCCGGGTCCTCGCCGGGGCCCTGGACGAGCCAGCGGGCTGCCTCCTCGCCGAGCGCCTCCACGTCGAACGCGCCGCGGCTGGCCAGGTGCTCGACGCGACCGGCCAGCTGGGCCGGGCAGGAGCGGGCGTTGGGGCAGCGCAGGTCCACGTCCCCCTCCTTGGCCGGGGCCAGCGGCGTGCCGCACGAGGGGCAGTGCGTGGGCATGACGAACTCGCGCAGCTCCCGGCCCGCCTCGATCGCCTTCTCGCGCAGCGGCAGCACGGGGCCCACGACCTCGGGGATCACGTCCCCGGCCTTGCGCACCACCACGGTGTCCCCGATCAGCACGCCCTTGGCCTTGACCACGTCCTGGTTGTGCAGGGTGGCCAGGGAGACGGTGGACCCGGCCACGGTGACCGGCTCCATCACCGCGAACGGGGTCACCCGTCCGGTGCGGCCCACCGAGACCGCGATGTCCCGCAGCAGCGTGTGCACCTCCTCCGGCGGGTACTTGTACGCCGCGGCCCAGCGGGGCACGCGGGAGGTGTGGCCGAGGTAGCGCTGGTCCGCGAACGCGTCCGCCTTCAGCACGATGCCGTCGATCTCGTGGATCAGCTCGTGCCGGCGCCGGCCGTACTCCTCGATCACCGCGACGACGGCGGCCAACGCCTCCTCGTCCGCACCCTCCACCACGCGGGTGTAGGGGCTCACGGGCAGGCCCCAGCCCGCGAGCGCGTCGTACACCTCGTGCTGGGACTCCAGTCCGAACGCCTCGACCGAGCCGATGCCGTGCACGAACATGGCCAGCGGGCGCTGCGCGGTGACGGCCGGGTCCTTCTGACGCAGGGCGCCGGCGGCGGCGTTGCGCGGGTTCGCGAACGGCGTCTGACCCTCCTCGGCACGACGCGCGTTGAGCTCGGCGAAGGCGGCGGAGGACATGAACACCTCGCCGCGCACCTCGAACTCGGCGGGCCAGCCCTCGCCGGAGAGCTCGTGCGGGATGTCCCCGATGGTGCGCACGTTGGCGGTGACGTCCTCGCCCGTGACGCCGTCGCCGCGGGTGGCGGCCTGCACGAGCCGCCCGTCCCGGTAGCGCAGGGCGACGGCGAGCCCGTCGATCTTCACCTCCACGAGCCAGCGGGGCGCCACGCCCGGTCGCACCTGCGTCAGGGCCTGCGCCGCGCGGCGGAACCAGACCTCGAGCTCCTCGACGGAGAACAGGTCCTCGAGCGAGTACATGCGGGCCCCGTGCCGGACGGGGGCGAACGCCTCCGAGACCTCGCCGCCGACCTCCTGGGTGGGCGAGTCGTTGGCCACGAGCTCGGGGTGCAGGGCCTCGAGGTCCTCGAGGCGGCGGTACAGCGCGTCGTACTCGGCGTCCGAGATCTCCGGGGCGTCCCGCTGGTAGTAGGCGGTCCGGGCGGCGCGGACCCGCTCCACGAGGTCCTCGTACTCCTCCCGCAGGTCCGCGGCGGGGATGTCCTGCGGATCGGGCTGGGCGGCGGATTCCTTGGGGGTGCTCACCCGGCCCAGCGTAGTCGGCGTCCCGGACGGCGCACCCGGGTCAGGGGATGCGCACGAGCACCGCCGTGATGTTGTCCCGGCCGCCGCGCCACAGGGCGGCGCCGATGAGCTTCTCGAGGGCGTCCTCGAGGGTGTCGGCGTCGTCGATCAGCGCGCGGATCTCCTCGTCCAGCAGCTCGCCGGTCAGGCCGTCGCTGCACAGCAGGACGAGGTCCCCGGAGGCGAGGGGGACCTCGGCCACGTCCACCGTGAGCGCCTCGCGCGAGCCGAGCGCGCGGGTGATGACGTTGCGGCGCGGGTGGACGCGGGCTTCGGCGGGGGTGAGCTCCCCCGCGTCGACGAGCATCTGCACCGCCGAGTGGTCCACCGTGAGCTGCTGGAGCACCGGCGAGCCGACGGGCCGCAGGTACACCCGGGAGTCGCCGACGTTCGCCACGGCCCAGCGGCCGCGCTCCGTGTCCAGGCAGGCCAGGACGGTCAGGGTGGTGCCGGAGCGCCCCAGCCCGGCCTCGACGACGGCGGCGTCCGCCTCGTGGATCAGGTGGCCGAGCTCCTGGGGCGTGTGGGCCGTGCCCGGGGCGAGCACCTCGGGGGCGCGGCGGCGCAGGGTCTCGATCGCGGCGGCCGAGGCCACCTCGCCGGCCTCGTGCCCGCCCATGCCGTCGGCCACGGCGGCGAGCACCAGCGGCTCCCCGACGAGGGTCC
>NZ_KV825478.1:0-1708 GCF_001816085.1 Micrococcus sp. HMSC31B01 | reverse complement strand
CCCACAACCCCGTCGCCTCCGTGGGCAGAAGAGAGGGCACTTCTGCCCACGGAACGCTCTGGCCTGCCGCTTCCGCCCACGGAACCGGGCCGCCCCACCCGGGCCCCGCTCCACCCCCCGCGCGTCACCGCGGCAGCAGGAACCAGCCCATCACGGCCATGCCGAGGATCCCGGCGAGCATGGCCGGCAGCAGCACCACGAACAGGTTCCGCCGCGTCACGGCCCAGCCGGGCATCTGCGGCGACTGCGCCCCCGCGGCCATGCCGTGGGCCACCTGGATGCGAGCGGGCCCGGCGACGATGCCCCAGCCCGCGGCCGCGTTGTGCAGGCCGTTGGACCAGGGCGGGGGGACGCCCAGGGCGGCGCCTGTGTCCATCTGCAGGGGGCCGATCAGGGCCATGGCCCCGGTGTTCGAGGCCGTGATGAAGCCGGCGAACGCGCCGAGGAACGGCATCGCCACCAGGTAGGACTCCCCCATCCCGCTGAGTGCGCCCGCGAGCGCCTGCGAGACCCCGCCGGCGGAGAGGATGAGCCCGAACGCCACGTAGAGCGCGTTGGGGATGGCGGTGCCCACCCACAGCTTCCCGGCCTCGCGGGGGACGCGGCGGCGGGCGGCGGCGTCGAGGTGGAGCAGCTGCACGCCCACGCCCACCGCCACGAACGCCCACAGCGCCGGCGTCCCCACGAGGGCCGCCACCCCCTCGAGCCCGAAGGCGCCCTTCACGGTGGTGCCCAGCACGGTGCCGGCCATGAGCGTCAGGTACGGCACCACGTCCCGCCCCGGCCCGGGCAGCAGCCGGCCGCCGCGGATCACGAGCAGCCAGGCCACGGTGAGCACGAACGTGGCGACGGCGCCCGCCGGCGCGGTGCCGACCACGAGGTTCGCCCCCAGGATCAGCGCCCACTGGGCGACCCCGGAGAGCACGGCGACGCCGAGCCAGGGCAGTGTCCGGGCCGGGCCGGCGTCGACTCGCATGCCGCGCGCCCCGCGCAGCAGCAGCACCGTGGCCACGCCCGCCACCAGGCAGGCCGGCAGGTTGAACACCGCGGCGGTGACCCCGATCTCCCGGAAGTCCAGGCCGAACAGGCGGGCGCCCATGAGCGTGCCCGGCGCCATGGACCCCCACGGCCCGATGGTGAGCGCGAGGATGGAGATCAGCGCGGACCGGAACGCCGTGTAGCCCAGACCCAGCAGCAGCGGCACACCCACGATCAGGGAGACGCCGAACCCGGTCACGGTCTCGAGGAACGGGATGACGCCGTGCACCATGAGCAGCGCGGTCGCGATCGTGGGGCCGTTGCCCGCCGACAGCCACGCGGCCAGGCGCGCGTGCCCGCCCGAGTACTCCATGACGCGGGACAGGGTGATACCGCCAGCGATGATCGCCAGGATCTCGAGCAGCGTGGGCACGCCGGCGCCGATCGCGCCGCCCAGGTCGCCCGGGGCCACGCCGAAGGCCGTGAGGGCCAGCAGCACGGCCACGGCCGTCCCGGCGGCCGGGGCCACCCACGCGGGCAGCCGGGTGAGCAGCAGCACGAGGGTGAGCAGGATGGGTGAGAGCGCGAGCAGCACCTCCACGGCGCACCCCCTCTCCTCGTGTACTGCGCCCCACTGTAGGCGCGGGGTGGGGCCGACACCCCTCCCCTTTACTCTGGGGGTCATGACGCAGCCATCCCACCCCGACGACGTCACCCGCGCCCGCCTGAT
>NZ_KV825477.1:0-1325 GCF_001816085.1 Micrococcus sp. HMSC31B01 | reverse complement strand
CCGCCGAGAGCGAACCGGCCCACGAGTCGAACAGCTGCGCGGCGGAGGCGCCGGACTCGAGCTGGGCGCGCAGGAACTGGCCGGACACGGTGGCCGCCCAGCCGGCCAGGGCGGCCCAGGTCTCGGGGTCGGCGTGCATCATGCGCCGCGGGCCGAAGTGGTCGCGGGAGGGACGGCCCTCCACCATGTACGCCGCCAGCGTGAAGGGGGCACCGGCGAAGCCGATCAGGGGGCGCGGGCCCAGCTCGGCGACGGTGGCCGCGACGGCCTCGCGGATGACGTCCAGGGCGGCGTCCTCGAGGACGGGCAGCGCGGCGACGTCGTCGGCGGTGCGGACGGCCTGGCCGAGCACGGGGCCCACGCCGGGCTGGATCTCCACGTCCACGCCCGCCAGGCGCAGGGGGACCACGATGTCCGAGAAGAAGATCGCCGCGTCGACGTCGTGGCGGCGCACCGGCTGCATCGTGATCTCCCGGACCAGGTCCGGCATGAGGCAGGAGTCGAGCATCCCGATCCCCTCGCGCACCCGGCGGTACTCGGGCAGCGAACGGCCGGCCTGCCGCATGAACCACACGGGGTGGCGGTCGGGGCGCTGGCCGCGTAGCGCGCGAAGGAGCGGGCTGGCCACGGTCGAGCGTGACGGATCCTCGGTGCGCAGCGGGTGCTCGGCGGGCAGTGCCGGGACGGCCGCGGGGGTCTCGGGGGTCTGGGACAGGGCGGACATGCCCCCAGTGTCCCACCGGTCGTGTCGCGGTGGCACATCCGCGTCCTCCGTGAGCGCCGTCACACTGGCCGACGGCACCCGGGTCAGGCCCGCCTTCCCGGACGGGCGGGGCGGTCGGGGCTAGACTTGGCCCGCTGTGACTGTCTTCTCTCTCGTCGCCTCCCACCATGACCTGGACCTGGACACGGTCGCCCGCCTCAGCGCCGGCGCGACCGGGGTCGGGCCCGCCCTGCCCGGCAGCGGCGCGGCGGGCGCCATCGTGCTGGCCACGTGCAACCGCGTGGAGATCTACGCCGAGGCCGACGGGGCCGGCGTCGAGGCCGCCCGCACGGGGCTGCTGTCCGCCGTCGCCGCCTCCACCTCCCTGCCGGACGAGGACGTGCACACCGCGTTCCGCACGCTCGACGCCGACGCCACGGCCCGTCACCTCTTCGAGGTCGGCGCCGGACTGGACTCCGCCGTGGTGGGCGAGCGCGAGATCGCCGGTCAGGTACGGCGCGCCCTGACGGCGGCCCAGGAGGCCGGCACCGCCTCGGGCCCGCTCGTCCGCCTCTTCGAGTCCGCCACGCGCACGGCCAAGGACGTCGGCTCCCGCACGGCG
>NZ_KV825476.1:0-963 GCF_001816085.1 Micrococcus sp. HMSC31B01 | reverse complement strand
TGGCGGCCGGGCTCGTCGTGGAAGGGCCGGACGGGCGCGTGCGCGGCGCGGTGGACCTCTCGCCGTACGAGGCGGACGAGCCGGGCCGGATGTGGATCGCCTCGGACCTGACGGCCCAGCAGCGGCGCGGCCCGCTGCCTCCCGAGCACGTGCTCGGCGTCGGCCGGGCCTCCCTCACGCTCGCCGGCGCCACGCAGCGCCGTCCCGTGGCCCGCGCCCTCGACGTGGGGGTGGGCTGCGGGATCCAGACCCTGCACCTGCTCGCCCACGCCGACCATGTCACCGCCACGGACCTGTCCGAGCGGGCCCTGGCATTCACCCGGTTCAACCTGCTGCTCAACGCGGACGTGCTCGGCCTCGACCGGGACCGGCTCGAGGACCGGGTCCGGCTGGCGGCCGGCGATCTGCTGGCGCCGGTGACGGGGGAGCGGTTCGACCTCGTGGTCTCGAACCCGCCGTTCGTGATCACCCCGCGCACGGACCCGGACGCGCCCGTGCTGACCTACCGCGACGGCGGCCGCGAGGGCGACCGGATCGTCGCGGAGCTGATCGCGGCCCTGCCGGACGTGCTCGCCGAGGGCGGCACCGCGCAGCTGCTCGCCAACTGGGAGATCCCGGCGGGTGACACCGCCGACGCCGACACCGCACCGTGGGACGCGCGCCCGCGTTCGTGGGTGGCGCCGGGGATGCAGGCCTGGTTGCTCCAGCGCGACCGGCAGGACCCCGCGGGCTACGCGGAGACGTGGCTGCAGGACTCCTCGCTCGAGCTCGACCCGCCCGCCTATGAGGCCGCCTACCGCGGGTACCTGGACGACTTCGCCGCGCGCGGGGTCGCGGGCGTGGGCTTCGGCCACGTGTGGCTGCGTCGGCCCGCCGCGGACGGCTCCCAGGGCCGGGCGTGGGTGGTCGCCGAGGAGCTGACCCAGCCCGTGGACGAGGCCCTCGGCACCGCGTGGGCCGCCG
>NZ_KV825475.1:0-545 GCF_001816085.1 Micrococcus sp. HMSC31B01 | reverse complement strand
GAGGCCCGCCTCCCCGGACGGGGAGACGGGCCTCGCTGGCTGGGCGCCCGAACGGGCCGGGCCGGCTCAGCGGCTGATCACATCATGCCGCCCATGCCGCCCATCGGGTCCATGCCCTCGGCGCCGGCGGCGGCCTTCTCGGGCTTGTCCGCGACGACGGCCTCGGTGGTCAGGAACAGGCCCGCGATGGACGCGGCGTTCTGCAGGGCCGAGCGGGTCACCTTCACCGGGTCGTTGATGCCGGCGGCCAGCAGGTCCTCGTACTCGCCGGTGGCGGCGTTCAGGCCGTGGCCGTCGTCGAGGGTCTTGACCTTGTCCGCCACGACGCCGGGCTCCAGGCCCGCGTTGAAGGCGATCTGCTTCAGCGGGGCCTCGATGGCGACCTTGACGATGTTCGCGCCGGTGGCCTCGTCGCCCTCGAGCTGCAGGCCGCCGAACGCCTTGGCGCCGGCCTGGATCAGGGCCACGCCGCCGCCGGCGACGATGCCCTCCTCCACCGCGGCCTTGGCGTTGCGCACGGCGTCCTCGATGCGGTGCTTGCGCTC
>NZ_KV825474.1:0-1334 GCF_001816085.1 Micrococcus sp. HMSC31B01 | reverse complement strand
CGAGTGGGCGCGCACCTCCGGCTGGCGCGGTCCTCGGCTGCGCTCGCTGCGCATGGTCCGGGGGGTCGAGGCATGAGCGCGTTCGGCCGCGGGGCCGCGGACGGCTTCGCCCGGGCCGCCGCCGTCGACGTCGGCCCGACCCCCGCCTTCGAGGGCCAGCGCCGGCTGTTCCACGGCGCGGCGGTGCCCCCGAACGGGAGGGACGCCGCCGGCTGGGGCGTGCACCGGGTGATGGGCACGGAGACCGAGTTCGGCATCCACGCGCCGGCCAACCCGGGGGCGCACCACAGCGTGCTCTCGGTCGAGCTCGTGAACGCGTACGCGGACCTGGTCACCCGGTCCGGCTCGGCGGTGGCCGGCACGGAGTGGGACTACACGGGGGAGTCGCCGCTCGTGGACGCCCGCGGCTGGCGGCTGCCGCGTTCGGCGGCGCACCCCTCGCAGCTGACCGACGAGGCGCTCGTGGGCCCGGACGGGGAGCCCGTGCACCTGCTCCTGTCCACCGTGCTGGCCAACGGTGCGCGCTGGTACGTGGACCACGCCCACCCGGAGTACTCGTCGCCGGAGACGACCACCCCGCGGGACGCCATGGTGTGGGACGCCGCCGGTGACCTGGTCGCGCAGGCGGCGGCCGAGCACATCGGCCAGGCCGAGGGCGCCCCGGAGGTGCTGGTCTACAAGAACAACGTGGACGGCAAGGGCCAGTCCTACGGCGCGCACGAGAACTACCTCGTGGCCCGGTCCCTCGACTTCGAGGAGCTCACCGCCGTCCTGCTGCCGTTCTTCGCGGCGCGGCAGGTGCTCGTGGGCGCGGGCCGCGTGGGGCTCGGCCCGGCGGGGGAGCGGCCGGGCTTCCAGCTGTCGCAGCGGGCCGACTACTTCGAGGAGCCCGTGGGGCTGGAGACCACGATCCACCGGCCGATCGTCAACACGCGGGACGAGCCGCACGCCCGTCCCGAGGCCTACCGCCGGCTCCACGTGATCATCGGCGACGCGACGCTGAGCCAGCACGCCACGTGGCTGCGGATGGGCATGACCGCGCTCGTCCTCGCGATGGCCGAGGCCGGGACGGCGCCCCGGCTCACCCTGGACGACCCGGTGGCCGCGTTGCAGACGATCAGCCACGACCCGGGTCTGCGGGCCACGGTGCCGCTGCTCGAACGCACCGCGGACGGCCCCGTGCGCCGGCACTGGACCGGGCTGCAGATCCTGCGGTCCTACCTGGACGCGGCCCGCGCCCACTGCGCCGCCTTCGGGGTGACGGATCCGCAGACGCGCGAGGTGCTGGAGGCCTGGGCCATCGACCTCGACGACGCCACCGCGGATCCGCTGTC
>NZ_KV825473.1:0-646 GCF_001816085.1 Micrococcus sp. HMSC31B01 | reverse complement strand
CGGCACCCCCCGCCGCGGCCTCGTCGGCCGTGCCCCTCCGCCTGGCCGTGGTGGACATGTCCGGCACGTCCATCGAGGAGCACGGGCTCCAGGACACGGCGTTCGCCCGCACGTTGGACCAGCACGGCGTCCCGGCGGGCACGCCGGAGCACGACGACGCCGCGCGGCGGTTCCGCGCACTCCGGCCCACCTCGCGCACGGCCGTGTTCCCCCGCGTGTTCGCCGACCGGGCGGTGGCCGCGGCGGCGACCCGCACGTTCGAGGCGACCTTCGACGCGCTGCTGGCCGAGCACGGCGTCCAGGCCGTCCCGGGTGCGGAGGAGGCGCTCGTCCGCCTGCGTGCCCTCGGCCTGCACGTGTGCCTCTGCACCGGCTACGCCCGCCACACCCAGAACATGATCCTCGAGTCGCTGGGGTGGATGGGCCTGGCGGATCTGAGCCTCTCCCCGGACGACGCCGGCCGCGGCGTCCCCTACCCGGACATGATCCTCACCGCCCTGCTCGGTCTCGACCTCGACGACGTCCGCAGCGTCCTCGTGGTCGGGGACACCGCGGAGGACATGACGGCCGGGCGCCGCGCGGGGGCCGGACTCGTGGTCGGCGTGCGCACGGGTCGCGACGCCGACGACGTCCTGCGGGCGGCGGG
>NZ_KV825472.1:0-2323 GCF_001816085.1 Micrococcus sp. HMSC31B01 | reverse complement strand
GGCGCCGTCGTCGTGTCCGGCGCGGGCCGACGCTGGGGTGCCGCTGTGCGCGCCCCGACCATCCGCCCGGCCCGGCTGGCGGAACCGCGAGAGATGCCTCGACCATCCGCCAGACTTCGGCCCGCGGCCTCGCCGTGACGGAATCGTGACCCTACCGTGAGCTCAGTCACCCTGGCCCGAGCCCCTCGGGCGCCCGCATCCGGTGACCCAGAACTCCGAGGAGATCCCGTGCAGTCCTCCACACCCCGCAGCACCCGCCGCCGCATCGGCGCCCTCGTGGCCGGCGCCGTCCTCGCCGGCGGGACCCTGACCTCGTCCCCCGCGCTCGCGGCCCCCTCCGGCGGCGCCCCCGCCGCACCGGCAGCGAGCCCGACCGCCGCCTCACCCCTGGCGGCGGCGCAGGCCGAGGACCCGAACGCCGACGGCTACGACTCCTTCATCGTCACCTACAAGGAGACCGCCGCCAATGCCCACGCGAAGGGCCGCGCGAACGCCTGGGGCAAGGCCGCGAAGGAGGCCGGAGTCTCCGTGAAGGAGCTGCGTGAGACCGCGCTCGGCTCCCGCGTGATCACGGCGGACCGCAAGCTGGATCAGGCCGAGTCCGCGAAGTTCATGGCCGACCTGAAGGCCTCCGGGGCGGTCGAGGCCGTGGAGCCGGACGCGCTCCTCACCGCCACCGGCCTGAGCCCCGTGGACGCCCTCTACTCGCAGCAGTGGGGCTTCACCGGCAGCCACGGCATGCGGGTCCCCGGGGCGTGGGATCGCACGACGGGCTCCGGTGCGACCGTGGCCGTCATCGACACCGGCATCACCTCCCACCCGGATCTCGACCGCAACGTCGTGCCCGGCTACGACTTCATCTCCGACAGCGCGGCGGCGCGCGACGGCGGTGGCCGCGACTCCAATCCGCGTGACGAGGGCGACTGGTACGCCGCCGGCGAGTGCGGCACCGCCGGTGCCTCCGACTCCTCGTGGCACGGCTCCCACGTGGCGGGCACCGTCGCGGCCGTGGCCGACTCCCAGGGCGTCGTCGGTGTGGCGCCGAACGCGAAGATCCAGCCGATCCGCGTGCTCGGCAGGTGCGGCGGCTCGCTGTCCGACATCGCCGACGCGGTCGTGTGGGCCGCCGGCGGCACCGTGGCGGGCGTGCCGGCCAACCCGAACCCGGCGGACGTCATCAACATGTCCCTCGGTGGCTCCGGCGTGTGCGGCACCACCTACCAGAACGCGATCAACGCGGCCGTCTCCCGCGGCGTGCCCGTCGTCGTGGCCGCGGGCAACGAGAACCAGCCCGCCGCCAACGTGCGCCCGGCCAACTGCCGGAACACCATCGTGGTGGCCGCCTCCACCCCGCAGGGCGCCCGCGCCTCGTTCTCGAACTACGGCTCCGCCGTGGACGTGACCGCCCCGGGCGCGAACATCATCTCGACCGTGAACAACGGCGCCACCACCCCGACGACGGCCGGCCACGCCGCCTACAACGGCACCTCGATGGCCACCCCGCACGTCGCGGGCCTGGCCGGTCTGCTGCTGGCCACGAAGCCCAGCCTCACCCCGGCCAACGTCGAATCCACCCTCACGTCCACGGCCCGCTCCATGCCGGTGACCTGCTCCGCGGGCTGCGGCGCCGGCCTGGCGGACGCCGCCAGGGCGGTCTCCTCCCTCGGTGGCAGCTCCTGACCGGAGCCCGCCCGGGCGCCGGGACCTCGTTGGTCGCCCAGGGCGGTTTCGAGCCCGGCGCCACGCTGACCGACGCCTGACGTGCTCGTCGGCTCTCGATGGCCGCTCCGCCGTGCGCGGGGTGGCCGTCGCCCGGGTGGACAGGCGGCGCCGCCTGAGGTATCGTTTTTCGAGTTGTCACCCCCATGGGGCGACGCCTGGATCTTTAGCTCAGTTGGTTAGAGCGTTCGCTTCACACGCGAGAGGTCGCTGGTTCGAGTCCAGTAAGATCCACCGCAGCAGGGCCCTCCTCCGGGAGGGCCCTTTCGCGTCCCCGGGCCGCGGTGCCGACGGCCCCGGCGGGGGAGGTGCCGGCGTGGTTGGATGGACGCGTCGGCGGGGCTCGGCCCACCGCCGTGGCGCGTCCAGCGCCCGCACACGGAAGGAGAGGGTGAGCCGCATGGAGCAGGAGGGCACCCAGGAGCCGGCGCGGTTCGACCCCCTCATCGCGGAGCCCCCGGCCGTCCCCACGCTCATCCCCGTGCTGCGCCCGGCCGGTGCCGAGGACGCCGCCGCTGTCGGCGACCTCGCGCTCGACCCGGAGGACCCCGGCCTGCTCGACCTCGACCCGGCGGAGTCGGCCCACCCGGCCGCGGTCGCCGTC
>NZ_KV825471.1:0-3882 GCF_001816085.1 Micrococcus sp. HMSC31B01 | reverse complement strand
CAACAACGTCATGCCCTCCTACAGCTAGCGAGAACGCATCGAGCGAGATCAGGAGACGTCCTGTGGACGCATTGCCCACGGCAGGCGTGAACTCGTAGACGACCACGCCGTCCGCCTCATGCGTCGTCACGCGCGTATCGAGCCTCGTTCCCGTGGCCTTGAGCGCCACCTCCCACGCAACGTCGAGCGGCTTCGCACCATCAACCACCGGAGCGCCCGCCGTGTGGTCGAGCACCTGCGTCAGGTAGCTCTGCCCGGTCATCTCCGGAAGCGCGAACAGCGGCTTGTCGATGACGAGGTTCGTCGGACGCGTGCGGAAGATCCGGAAGCCCAGCTGTGGCGCATCGAGCGTCTCCTGTTGCAGGGAGGCCGCCGCACGGCGCAGTCGCTCCGCCGTCACCTCGAAGATCGTCTCGTACCCGGCAGCCAGCGCGTTCTTGCCCGACTCCTCGGACGCATCAGGCTTCTCGGGGACCTGCACCAGAATCCAGTGCCGCGTCTTGCCGTCTTTCGGGTTCTGCTCCCACACTGCCTGGCCCGTCGAACCGGATCCCGCGAAGAAGTCAAGGATCAGGTCGCCGTCGTCGGTGATGGCGTGGAACAGGCGGGCGAGCACTTCCGTGTCCTTCGGGTAGTCGAACACGGTTGTTCCCATGCGCTCGTCTAGCGCCTTCGATGCGGCACGGCGATCCTTATAGAAGACGGACGCGGGTGCCCACTCCTCATGCTCATGCAAGTAGGACTTGAGCTGAAGGCGTCCGCCCTCCTTCTTGGGATAGACGATGCGATCGTCATCGGCGAACGCCTCCATCTTCTCCCGTCCGTAGGCCCAGCCATTCGCGTGCGGTTCGTGACCGCGGAATGTGTAGACGAGATTGGCCCTCGGGTTCGGGCTTCTTAGATCTGACGCGAAGTAGACACCTCGAGCATCAATCACGCGATAGTGCTTGTGCGCTTTTGCGGGGGCTTCGTCAGGCAGTGAGTTGTACCAGGCCTGTAGCGCCGCCGTTGCCGCCTCATAATCTGTACCGTGAACAGCGCGTAGCTCTTTGACCTTCCCGTAAATCTCGTCGAGACCGGCCTTGCGCTCACGCCAGCGCGCGTCCTGTTCGCGCAGATAGGTGTGGTCACGCGCGTAGGCCACTACGTAGTCGTGTCCAACGGAGATCTGACGAGCATCGTTCTTACGGCCGCCATTCCAGATGAAGTTGCCGACGAAGTTCTCTCCGCCAAATACGGCATCGAGCAGCAGCCGCAGGTGGTGGACCTCGTTGTCATCAATGGAAACGAGGATCACGCCGTCGCGGCGCAGCAGGTGACGCGCGAGCGCCAGACGCGGGAACATCATGGTCAGCCACGGCGCATGCTTGCGCCCGCCGGTCTCGATCCGGCTGGTGGTGGCGTTGCCCTGGTCATCAACCTGACCGGTCTCCTCGAGGTACTGCCGCTCGGGCACCGCGAAGTCGTCGTTGTAGGTGAACGTGTCGCCGGTGTTGTAGGGCGGGTCGATGTAGATCAGCTTGACGGCTCGCGAGTAGCCGTTCTTCAGGAGTTTGAGCACCTGAAGGTTGTCGCCCTCGATCAGGACGTCCCGGGCATCCGACCAACGCAGCGAGGCGTCCTCATCAGGCACCAGCGTTGCGGTGGTGGGCACGCGTGCGTCCTGGCGTGCTCGCTCGATGCCTGGCCAGGTGAAGGAGAAGGCGGGCTTCGAGTCACCGTCAAGACCGAGCGCCCCGAGCAACGCATCCCGATCGAGCTCACCGTCGAGGAAAGCACTGGGCACCAGGTCACGGAGTTGAGCGAGCAACTCTTGGTGCAGGTCTCGGGTCTCGTCCGGCACCGACGGGGTCATCGCGTGGCCTCCTGACGGCGGACGTCACGGTTACACGCTGTACTGCTGGGGCCGTGCGACCGCCTGGTGCTGAACGATGTCATGCTGTACTGGTTCTCCTCCGCGCTGACGCGCGACTTAAGTTGTGCTCTCGGGGGCGTGTCTTACCGTACCGACGGCCACCGACAGACGGGGTGGAGCGCGCCGGAGCGGGGCGACGATGGTTGCCGGAACCGGGAGCCATACCGGCTCGACCGAACGTTGCGACCTGTCCTCATTATCTCATGATCAGGACTTTTCGCGAAGAGCTCTTCGTCGCACGCGCCTCGGCCGGGGCGCCAGCGTCGCCATCTCGTCGACCAGTAGCAGATCCCAGCGATCCTCGTAGCGTTCGAACGTGGAGAGCAGCACCCGTGACCGCTCCACTGGTGCGTTCCGCTTGCCCGGTTCGATCCCGGGTTCGGTGAGCCAGTTCATGTGCTCGATCCATGCGGCGGCGGCGACGTGCGAGCGGGGAACGACGAAGTTGCGTGGCGGCAGGGCGAGGTCATGCGACACAGCCACCATGACGTAGTACTCCCGCTGGTGCTGGCTCGGCCCCTGCGACTTCGATCCGAGCGGCCAGCTGATCGACCTCCACGCCGACCCACGCGCCGTCTTCACCTGGATCTCGACCATCCGACGGTTATCCGGGTCGGCAAGCACGGCGAGGATGTCTGTGCGTTCCAGACCGTCATGAGTCAGTGCCGGCGCCCAGCCACGTCGGGCCAGCTCCGCCGCAGCGTGATGCTCCCCGATGGTCTTCGTCTGCTTGGTATCCGCCACAGCTTCGAGGCTACCGAGGAGATCGGACAGCATAATGGACGTATGGCTATGCCCGAGACCGACCTGCTGCGCATCGGCCGCTGGTGCCGTGAACGCGTGCCCGAGCACCTGTGGGATCAGGTGAGAGTAGAAGCCGAGATCGCCGACCGGCACGTCACGATCATCGAGACGCGGCCGCCGTGGGACGGGCAGGGCGACTGGACGCGGTTCCCGGTCGCGCGCCTGCGATACACCGTCAAGACCGGCCAGTGGAGCATCTACTGGCGTGACCGGCACATGAAGTTCCACGAGTACACGAAGAGGCGCCCGACGAAGAACGTCCAGAGTCTGCTCGACTACATCGGCAGCCACCAGGATCCGATCTTCTGGGGCTGAGAGCTCCCACGGCCGTGTCGGTACTCACCGCTACGGTCGGGAGTATGAGCGAAGAGCAATGGGATGAAGCGGCCTTCCGCGCATCGATCCCGGCCGCGCGCGAGAAGGTTGAGTTTGCCGCAAGGTTCTGCGAGATCGGCCCCTCACAGCCCCGCTGGGATAGTCACCGTCCCGTCGTCGAGTTGATCTTCTATCTCTGCAAGCTCGACTACGACATCAAGGTGCTCCTGCTGCCTTCCTGACCGATTGAAGCGCCCTGGGTTTGTTGGAGACTCCTGACCTTGGAAACGAGGATGGAGTTATGCCGAAAGAGCAGACAGCGGGGAAGCCGACGACGCGTCGGTATTCGCCGGAGGAGAAGGCCGCGGCGGTCCGGATGGTGAGGACGCTGCGTGCCGAGCTGGGGACCGAGCATGGGACCGTCAATCGGGTCGCGACGCAGCTCGGGTACGGGGTCGAGTCCGTGCGGATGTGGGTCAAGCAAGCCGACATCGACGACGGCGTCACCTCTGGCGTGAGCAGCGCTGAGGCGCGGCGGGTGCGTGAACTGGAGCAGGAAGTCCGGGAGTTGCGGCGGGCCAACGAGGTCCTCAAGCGTGCTGCGTCTTTCTTCGGGGCGGAGCTCGACCGCCACTACCGGAAGTAGTCGCGTTCATCGACGCGAACAAGGATGACCTGGTCGACGCTCGCCGGCTCGGAGTCGAGCTCATCTGCAGGCTGCTGCAGGTGGCTCCGAGCAGCTACTACGCCGCCAAGACCCGCGCCCCCTCGGCTCGCGCGGTGCGGGACGAGGAGCTGATCCCGCAGCTGGTCGAGCTCTAGGTGTAGGAGGGCATGACGTTGTTGAC
>NZ_KV825470.1:0-3562 GCF_001816085.1 Micrococcus sp. HMSC31B01 | reverse complement strand
TGGCGATCCTCGACGCGCTCGAGTCCGGCCTCGTCCACCCGCTCCTGAAGGTCGCGCGCATCTACTGGCTCGCGGTCACCGTGGTGCTGGTCGGCATCGCGGGCGCGTTCATCTGGAACGGGGCCCGCGCACAGGACAGCGGCGAGCCCGTCATCGATCCGCTCACCGGCATGGAGTCGGTGGGCGTGCTGGGCGGCGCGACGGGGCAGTTCACGATGGGCACCGCCGTCGGCCTGCTGGCCGCGGCGTCCCTGTGGGGCTGGATCGGTCTGCTGCGCCGCCGTCGCTCGGCGATCGGGACCCTGACGTTCATCGCCGTCCTGCTGGCCGCCCCCGCGTTCCTGCGGGCCAACGGCCTGCTGATCATCCTCGCCGTCGTGATGCTCCTGGGCGCCGCGCTCGTCTGGCTGCCACCCGTGCGCTCGCGCCTGCGGCGCTGAACCCGCGCGTCCCGCCCACGCCGCCGGGCGGCGGCGCCGCTCAGTCCTCCGCGGGACGGGCGGAGGCGACGACGGGCCGGGCCGTGGCGAGGTCGTACTCCATGACCTGACGGCCGCCGATCCACACGCTCAGGGCCCGCTGCATGACATCGAGCGGGTCGCCGGACCAGAGCACGAGGTCGGCGTCCTTGCCCACCTCGAGGGAGCCGATGCGGTCGTCCAACCCCAGCACGCGCGCGGGATGGAGGGTGATGGCGCGCAGAGCGGTCTCCCGGTCCAGGCCCTCCTTCACCGACAGCGCGGCCTGGTAGACGAGGAAGTCGATGGGCACCACCGGGTGGTCGGTGATGATGCTGATCTCGACGCCGGCCCGCGCCAGACGCCCCGGGTTGCGCATCGAGCGACCCCGCAGCTCCGGCTTGGACTTGGTGGTGAACAGCGGGCCGATCAGCACCGGCACGCCGCGGGCCGCGAGCTGGTCGGCCAGCGGGTGCGCCTCGGTGCCGTGGTCCAGGACGAGGTCGTAGCCGAACTCGTCGGCCAGGCGCAGGGCGGTGGCGACGTCGTCGGTGCGGTGGCAGTGCTGGCGCCAGGGGATCGTGCGCTCCAGGACGAGGGCGAGGGCGTCGAGGTGGGGGTCGCGGGTGAAGGGCTTGTCCTCGCGTTCGGCCTCCGCGCGGCGGGCCATGTAGCCCTGCGCCCGCAGGAACGCCTCGCGGATCACGAGGGCGGTGCCCAGCCGCGTGGACGGGGTGCGGCCCTTCTCCTTGTAGACGTTCTTGGGGTTCTCGCCGAGGGCGGACTTCACGCCCGAGGGACTGCGCAGCACCATCTCGTCCACGGTGCGTCCGTGGGTGTGCAGCGCCACCGCCTGGCCGCCGATCGGGTTGCCCGAGCCGGGGTTGACGTTCACGGTGGTCACCCCGCCGGCCAGGGCGTCCTTCCAGCCCGGCTCGTTCGGGTCGACGGCGTCGATCGCCCGCACCCCGGCCATCACCGGGTCCGTCATCTCGTTGACGTCCGCGGTCGCCCCGACCTCGCCCTCGGCGTGCATGCCGAGGTGGACGTGGGCATCCACGAAGCCGGGCAGCAGCCAGCGGCCCTCGCAGTCCACGACGTCGGCGCCGTCGGGTGCCTGGACGTCGGGGCCGAGCGCGGTGATCCGGCCGTCCTCGACGAGCAGGGCGCCGTCGAACGGCTCGGCGGCGACGGGGACGACGTGGGCGTTGACGAAGGCGGTGAGGGTCATGCCCGTCACACTACGCCGCCCCGTGCTCCCCACCCGTGCGCTAGACCTCTGGCGGACGTCGGCGGGTCAGAGGCTGCCCAGAGCCCGCTCCAGGTCCGCCACGAGGTCCTCGGCGTCCTCGATGCCCACCGACAGGCGCAGCAGGTCGTCCGGCACGGCCAGCTCCGTGCCGGCCACGGACGCGTGGGTCATCTCCGCCGGGTAGTTCATCAGCGACTCGATGCCGCCCAGGGACTCGGCGAGCTGGAACAGGCGGGTCGACTCGGCCACGCGGCGGGCCGCCGCGGCGCCGCCGGACAGGCGCAGCGAGACCATGCCGCCGAAACCGCGCATCTGCCGCTGTGCGAGCTCATGGCCGGGGTGGTCCGGCAGCCCCGGGTACAGCACCTGGGAGACCTCGGCGCGGCCGGTGAGCCACTCGGCGACGGCCTGGGCGTTGGCCTGGTGGCGGTCCATGCGCACCCCGAGCGTCTTGAGGCCGCGCGTGGTCAGGTACGCGTCCATGGGCCCGTTCACGGCCCCCGCCGCGAACTGCTGGAACTTCACCTGTTCGGCGAGTGCGGCGTCCGGGATCACGAGCGCCCCGCCGATCACGTCCGAGTGGCCGCCGATGTACTTCGTGGTGGAGTGCACCACCACGTCCGCGCCGAGGGCGATCGGGGACTGCAGGTACGGCGTCGCGAAGGTGTTGTCCACCACGAGCAGGGCGCCGTGCGCGTGGGCCGCCTCCGCGACCGCGGCGACGTCGGAGATCTTCATCATCGGGTTGGACGGGGTCTCCAGCCACACCATGACCGGCCCCGTGGCGGCGGCGCGCTCGACGGCGGCGGCGACCTGCTCGGCGTCCCCCATGTCCACGACGACGTGCTCCACGCCCCACGGGGCGAGCACGCGGGAGATGAGGCGGTAGGAGCCGCCGTACACGTCGTTGCCGAGCACGATCGTCATGCCCGGCCGGCCCGCGCCCATGATCAGCGCGGTCTCCGCGGCCAGGCCGGAGGCGAACGTGAGGCCGGTGGCCCGGGGGGCGCCGGACTCGTCGACGCCGGCCTCGAGCGCGGCCAGCTGCTCCTGCAGCGCGTCCCGGGTGGGGTTGGTGCCGCGGCCGTAGTCGTAGCCGCGCCGCAGCTCGCCGACGGCCGTGGGCGCGTAGGTGCTCGAGAGGTGGATCGGCGGGACGACGGCGCCGAACACCTCGTCCAGGTGCTGGCCCGCGTGCACGGCGCGCGTGCCGAAGCCTCCCCCCTGGGGGTGGGCGGCGGCGTCTTCGGCGCCGGTGTCGGGGGTGGTGGCGTGCGGGTCCTCGTGGACGTTCTGCTCGGTCATCTCGGGAGCCTCCTCGGAGAGATCGGGTCGGGTGGGGCGGGCGCG
This sequence comes from Micrococcus sp. HMSC31B01, assembly GCF_001816085.1. Classification (NCBI taxonomy): domain Bacteria; kingdom Bacillati; phylum Actinomycetota; class Actinomycetes; order Micrococcales; family Micrococcaceae; genus Micrococcus; species Micrococcus sp. HMSC31B01. Next base: position 502 of record NZ_KV825470.1, on the reverse strand, counting down.
GCCGGTGCGGCCGGCCTCAGGCGGTGACGTGGGCGAGGACGTCGTGCAGGGTGACGACGCCCTGGACGCGGCCGGCCTCGAGCACCAGCAGCACGGGGTCCTGGGCGAGGCGCCGGGCCACGGCGCGCAGCGGGGTGCGCGCCCCCAGGCAGGGCAGCACGGGGCCCATGACGTCGGCCACGGGGGTCTGCGCGGTGGCCCGCCCCTCAGCGAGGGCGTCCGCGAGCGCGGCGGAGGAGACGGTGCCGCGGACCTCGCCGATCCGCAGGTCGTGCCGGGGCTCGAGGATCACGGGCAGGGCGTCGACGCCGTACCGGTTCATGGTCGCCACGGCGTCCGCCACCGAGGTGGTCGGGGCCGCGGTGACGAGGGTGGGCACGGAGCCCGGGAACAGGTCGGCCTTCTCGGTCAGCAGCTCCCCCGCCGTCGCGGACCAGCGGTCGGCCTCGGCGGGGGCGCCCGCGCGGGTCGCCGGCTCGGCGTCGGCGTGCTCGAGCACCTC
>NZ_KV825469.1:0-3699 GCF_001816085.1 Micrococcus sp. HMSC31B01 | reverse complement strand
TGGCGTCCGGGCCCGTGGGGCGGCCCGCCGGCGGCGGGCTCACGCGGGGCTCACTCGATCACGAGCAGCAGGTCTCCGCCGTTGACGGGCGTGACGCCCTCCGTGACCACGCGGCGCACGGTGCCCGCGGCCTGGGCCGTGATCGTGGCCTCCATCTTCATCGCCTCGATCGTGGCCACCGCCTGGCCGACCTCGACGGCGTCGCCCTCGGCCACCTGGACGGTGACCGAGCCCGCGAACGGGGCGGCGACGTGGCCGGGGGTGCCGGGGTCCGCCTTCTCCGCGGTCCGCACGGTGGACTCGATCGAGCGGTCCCGGACGGTCATCTGGCGCAGCTGGCCGTTCAGGGTGACCATCACCGTGCGCATGCCCTTCTCGTCCGGCTCGGAGACGGACATGAGGGTGGCGAGCAGCCGGACACCGCGTCCGAGCGAGATGACGTGCTCACGCCCGGGGACGAGGCCGTAGAGGAAGTCGCGGGTGTGCAGGGTGACGGTGTCCCCGAACTCCTCGCGGTGCGCCTCGAACTCCTTCGTGGGGCCGGGGAAGAGCAGGCGGTTCAGCACCGCGCGGCGGGTCTGTCCGGCCTCGGCGAGGGCGGTCGAGTCCTCCGCGGAGATCTCCACCATGCCCGCGCCCTCGCGGCGACCCTGGAGGGCCTTGGTCCGGAAGGGCTCCGGCCAGCCGCCGGGCGGGTCGCCGAGCTCGCCGCGCAGGAAGCCGATCACGGAGTCCGGGATGTCGAACTCCTGCGGACGCTCCGCGAACTCCTTCGGGTCCACGCCGGAACCGACCAGCTGGAGCGCCAGGTCGCCCACCACCTTGGAGGACGGGGTGACCTTGACGAGGTGGCCGAGCAGGTCGTCGGCCGCGGCGTACATCGACTCGATGGCCTCGAACCGCTCCCCCAGGCCGAGCGCGATCGCCTGCGTGCGCAGGTTGGACAGCTGGCCCCCCGGGATCTCGTGGTGGTACACGCGGCCGGTCGGGGCGGGCAGCCCCGCCTCGAAGGGCGCGTACGCCGAGCGGACGGACTCCCAGTAGGGCTCCATCGCGGTGGCGGCCTCGAGGCCGAGACCGGTGTCTCGCTCGGTGTGCTCGAGCGCCGCGACCAGGGCGGACAGCGGCACCTGGCTCGTGGTGCCCGCCATGGACGCGGTGGCCGCGTCGACGGCGTCCACGCCGGCCTCCGCCGCCGCGAGCAGGGTGGCCAGCTGGCCGCCGGCGGTGTCGTGCGTGTGCAGGTGCACGGGCAGGTCGAACTCGGCGCGCAGGGCGGTGACGAGCTCGCGCGCGGCGGCGGGCCGCAGCAGGCCCGCCATGTCCTTGATCGCCAGGACGTGGGCGCCGGCGTCGACCATCCGGCGGGCGAGGCCCAGGTAGTAGTCGAGCGTGTAGAGCGTCTCCTGGGGATCCGTCATGTTGCCCGTGTAGCACAGGGCCGCCTCGGCCACGGCGGTGCCCGTGGCACGCACCGCCTCGATGGCCGGGGTGATCTGCTCGACGTCGTTGAGGGCGTCGAAGATGCGGAACACGTCGACGCCGGACGCCGCGGCCTCGGCCACGAACGCGTCCGTCACCTTGGTGGGGTACGGCGTGTAGCCCACCGTGTTGCGGCCGCGCAGCAGCATCTGGATCGGGATGTTCGGCAGCTCCGCGCGCAGCAGCTCGAGGCGCTGCCACGGGTCCTCGTGGAGGAAGCGCAGCGCGACGTCGTACGTCGCCCCGCCCCAGGCCTCCACCGAGAGCAGCCCCGGCAGGGTGTGCGCGACGGCGGGCGCGGCGGCCAGCAGGTCGCGCGTGCGGACGCGGGTGGCCAGCAGGGACTGGTGGGCGTCGCGGAACGTGGTGTCCGTGACGGCCAGCGCGGTCTGCTCGCGCAGGGTGCGGGCGAAGCCCTCGGGGCCCTGCTCCAGCAGCACCTGACGCCAGCCGTGCGGGGGCGCCGCGTCCTCGTTCCGGCTCGGGCCGTCGAAGGGCGAGCGGTCCGGCTCCTGGTGCTTGTCGCCCGGGTGCTCCGGGAGGCGGTCGCGGGGGTCGATGCCCTCGATGCGCGGGCCGTGCGGCTGGTTGACCGTGACGTCCACGAGGTACTGCAGGGCCTTGGAGCCGCGGTCCTGGGAGCGGTTCACCGTGGCCAGCTCGGGGTGCTTGTCGATGAAGTCCGTGGCGACGTCGCCGCTGACGAACTGCGGGTCGTCCATCACGTTCATCAGGAACGGGATGTTGGTGGCCACGCCGCGCACGCGGAACTCGGCCAGGGCGCGGCGCACGCGGCGCACGGCCGTGGCGTAGTCGCGTCCGCGGCAGGTGAGCTTGACCAGCATGGAGTCGAAGTGGGGGCTGATCTCCGCACCGGCGTAGATGGTGCCGCCGTCGAGGCGCACACCGGAGCCGCCGGCCGAGCGGTAGGCGGTGATGGTGCCGGTGTCCGGGCGGAAGCCGTTGGCCGGGTCCTCGGTGGTGATGCGGCACTGGATGGCGAAGCCGCGGACCTGGAGGGCGTCCTGGGTGATGCCCAGCTCGGGCAGGGTGGCGCCGGCGGCGATGCGCAGCTGCGCGCCCACCAGGTCGACGTCCGTGACCTCCTCGGTCACGGTGTGCTCCACCTGGATGCGGGGGTTCATCTCGATGAACACGTGCTGGCCCGCACGCTCGCCCGCCGTGTCCACGAGGAACTCGACGGTGCCCGCGTTGACGTACCCCATCTCCTTGGCGAAGGCGACGGCGTCCCGGTGCAGGGCCTGCCGGATCTCCTCGTCCAGGTTCGGGGCCGGGGCCATCTCGATGACCTTCTGGTGGCGGCGCTGGAGCGAGCAGTCCCGCTCGAAGAGGTGCACGACGTTGCCCTCGCCGTCGGCGAGGATCTGCACCTCGATGTGCCGCGGCCGCAGGACGGCCTGCTCGAGGAACACGGTGGGGTCGCCGAAGGCGGTGTCCGCCTCGCGCATCGCGGCCTCGAGGGAGCCGCGCAGGTCCTCGCGGCGCTCGACGCGGCGCATGCCGCGGCCGCCGCCGCCGGCGACGGCCTTGACGAAGATGGGGAAGCCGATCTCCTCGGCCTGGTCCAGGAGCCACTCGACGTCGGCGCTCGGGTCCGAGGAGGCCAGGGTGGGGATGCCCGCGCGCTTGGCCGCGCGCAGGGCCTCGACCTTGTTGCCGGTCAGCTCGAGGACGTCGGCGGGCGGGCCGACGAAGGTGATCCCGTTCTCGGCCGCGGCGCGGGCCAGGCCGGCGTTCTCCGACAGGAAGCCGTAGCCCGGGTAGATCGCGTCGGCCCCGGCGTCCTTGGCCACGCGGATGATCTCGTCCACGTCGAGGTAGGCGCGCACGGGGTGGCCCTCGTCGCCGATGCGGTAGGCCTCGTCCGCCTTCTGGCGGTGGATCGAATTGCGGTCCTCGTAGGGGAAGACGGCGACGGTGCGGGCGCCCAGCTCGTAGCAGGCGCGGAAGGCGCGGACGGCGATCTCGCCGCGGTTGGCCACCAAGACCTTGGAGAAGACGGCGCCGGCTCCGGTCGACCCGGCCGCGTCCTCTGGAGGGGTGAAGTTCTCGACAGGTGCGGTCATGGTTGGGAGTGTGTCACACCGCGCCGGAGTTCCGCCTCATGTCGCGCACAGTCACCGCTGCGAGACGAAAGATGACTGGTTCGGCGCTGTGGGGCGCCGACGCCGGCCCGGCCTCGTGCCGGGGCCGGCG
>NZ_KV825468.1:0-1126 GCF_001816085.1 Micrococcus sp. HMSC31B01 | reverse complement strand
CCCCCGGGCGGCCGGGTCGGTGCTCACGCGGGCCAGTCCGCCCCGGGGCCGTGGCGGTCCGGGACGAAGGGGGCGTCCACGGGGCGCAGGCGCCGCCACCCCTGGGCGCGGTGGGCGCACAGAGCGAGGATCGCCACGACCGTGGAGGGGTTGTGCACGCGCCCATCCAGGACGGCGTCGGTCACCTCGTCGACGCCGACCCACACGAGCGGCATGGCGGCCTCCTCGTCCTGCCGGGTGTGCCGCTCGCCGTCGGGGATCTCTTCGATCTGACGGGCCAGGAACACGCGGATCGCCTCGCTGGAGCCGCCCGGGGTCGTGTAGTAGTCGACGAGGGTGTGCCACTCGCGGGCGCGCAGGTCGGCCTCCTCGGCCAGCTCACGGACGGCGACCTGGTGGAGGTCCTCCCCGTCCACGTCCCGCAGGCCCGCCGGGATCTCCCACAGCTCCATGCCCACGGGGTGGCGGTACTGGCGGACGAGGGCCACCTGCTCGCGGGGGCCGGTGGTGGTGAGCTTGGTGCGGACCGCGAGGATCGCCACCGCGCCCGGGTGCACCATCAGCTCCCGGGTCAGGGGATCCTGGGACTTGTCCGCCGGATCCAGGCGGAACGACTCCCGGGCGATGTCCCACACTCGGCCTTCGTAGACGGTCTTCGACTTCTTCACCGGGCGGGGGACGTGCAGGTCGCGCAGGGGCGAGCGTCCCGCGGACGCGGGGATCTCAGGCATGGGGCGATCCTTTCATGTCGGGGCGGCGTCCGCGGACCGGGTCAGCCGCGTTCGCGGGCGGAGGACTCGAGCAGCTCCCGGGCGTGCTCGCGGGCCGCCGCGGAGTCCCCGTGCCCGGCGAGCATGCGGGCGAGCTCCTCGACCCGTTCGTCGGCCGTCAGCGTCACGACGTCGGAGGTGGTCACACCCGCGGCCGGGTCCGAGTTCTTCTCCACCCGCACGTGCCGGTCCGCGTAGGCGGCGACCTGGGGCAGGTGCGTCACGGCGATGACCTGCACGTGGCGGGCGAGCCGGGCCAGGCGGGCCCCGATCCGCACGGCGGCCTCACCGCCCACGCCGGCGTCGACCTCGTCGAACACGAAGGTGGGCACCGGGTCCGTGGCGGCCAGGACCAC
>NZ_KV825467.1:0-1009 GCF_001816085.1 Micrococcus sp. HMSC31B01 | reverse complement strand
GTCCTGCGCGGATGCGGCGCCCTCGGCGAGTCGCTGGGCGCCGTCGTCGGCCTGGGCGGCGCCGTCCGCGAGGTCACCCGCACCCGTGGCGAGCTGGCCCGCGCCCTCGGCCAGCTTGCCCGAGCCGTCGTGGGCCTGGACGATCCCGTCCTCCAGCTGGCTCGCGCCGTCCTCCGCGGAGGCCGTGCCGTCGGCCAGCTGCGCGGCGCCGTCGGCGGCGTCCACCATGCCCGACCGCAGCTCGCCGAGGCTGGAGAAGACGGCCTCGAAGTACGCCTCGATCGCGGACCGGTTCACGGCGGCCTCGACCTTGGCCTGGCTCGCGTTCGTGACGGAGCCGATCACGAAGCCGTTGGCGTCGTCTCGGCGCAGGGTGATCTGCGCCTGCCGCGGTGTCCCGCCGCCCTCGGGGCTGACGAGGTCACGACTGAGCTCGGCGGGGATCTCCAGGACGAGGTAGTACCGGCCCTCCCGCAGTCCCTCCTCGGCCTCCTCGCGCGTGGTCTCGCGCCAGTCGAAGGCGCGGTCGTCCTTGAGGCGTTCGGTCATGTCCGCGCCGGTGCGCAGCGTGGTGTCGCCGCGCTGGACGGGTTCGTCCTCGTTGACGATCGCCACCGGCAGACGGTCCATGGCCCCGTAGGGGTCCCAGTTCGCGGACAGGTAGAGGGCGCCGTAGATGGCGGGGACGAGGAAGATGAACAGCAGGGCGAGCAGGGGCAGGCCACGGCGGAAGCGTCGCAGCTCGTAGCGGAACAGCATCAGTTCTCCCGGACGGGGGGCAGGGTGAGGACGACGGCGTCGCGCGGCACGGGCGCGGAGGCCACGGCGCTCACCGCGAACGGGTGGCCGTGGTCCTTGAGGACGTCCAGGGCCGCGTGGAGCGCGACCAGCTGATCGAGGGTCAGGGTGGCGTCCACGTCGTCGAAGGTGACGAGGCGGGCCGGGCGCAGGCAGGCGACGACGGCGGCCAGCAGCGCGCGATCGGGCGCGGACAGCTCCCCGACGACGG
>NZ_KV825466.1:0-1375 GCF_001816085.1 Micrococcus sp. HMSC31B01 | reverse complement strand
CCCCGCGACGCCCGCCGCCGCGTCCGTCGCCCCGGCCCCCGTCGTGGCCCCGACCGTGCCGCCCACCCCGGTGGAGGAGGCCGCCAGGTTCGCCCGGGTGAGCGAGGACGGCCACGTCACGCTGCTGGACGGGCAGGAGGAGCACGCGGTCGGCCAGGTGCCGGACGCGAGCACCGAGGACGCGCTGGCGTACTTCGTGCGCAAGTACGACGACGTGCGCGCCCAGATGGCCCTGTTCGAGCAGCGCATCGCCGCCGGCGCCCCCTCGGGTGAGCTGGGCCGGGCGCTGGGTCAGATGACGACCGCGGTGAACGAGCGCCACATGGTCGGCGACATGGACGCCCTCCGCACCCGCCTGGCGGCCCTGGAGACCCTCCTGGGCGACTACCGCGCCGCGGAACAGGAGGCCCGGCAGGCCGCCCAGGCCGAGCAGCTGGCCACCCGCGAGGCCATCGTCGCCGAGGCCGAGACCTTCGCCCAGACCCCGGCCGAGCGGATGCCCTGGAAGACCGCGTCCAAGCGCATGACGGAGCTGTTCGAGGAGTGGAAGGCCGCCCAGAAGGCCGGTCCGCGTCTGGCCAAGTCGGTCGAGGACGACCTGTGGAAGCGCTTCCGCGGCGCCCGCACCGCGTTCGACAAGACCCGCCGCGCCCACTTCTCCCGGCTGGACGCCGCCTCGGCCGAGGCCAAGCAGGTCAAGGAGCGTCTCATCGCCCGTGCCGAGGAGCTGTCCACCTCCACCGACTGGGGCGTGACCGCCGGCAAGTACCGCGACCTGATGGACGAGTGGAAGCGCGCCCCCCGGGCCTCCCGCAAGGAGGACGACGCCCTCTGGGCCCGCTTCCGCGCCGCCCAGGACGTCTTCTTCGCCGCCCGCAAGGCCGCGAACCAGGAGATCGACCGCGAGTACGGGGCCAACCTGAAGGTGAAGGAGCAGATCCTCGCCGACGGCCAGAAGCTGCTCCCGTTCACGGACGTCAAGGCCGGACGGCGCGCGCTCAACGAGCTGCGCGGGCGGTGGGAGGATGCCGGCCGCGTGCCCCGCGGGGACGTCCGCCGGATGGAGGAGGGCTTCCGCAAGCTCGAGGACGCCCTCAAGCAGGCGGAGAACGAGCACTGGCGCCGCACCGACCCGGAGACCAAGGCCCGCACGAACTCCGCCCTCACGCAGCTCGAGGAGACCATCGCGGGGCTCGAGGCGGATCTCGCCCGGGCCCAGGCCCGGGGCGACCAGCGCGCCGTCAAGAAGGCCCAGGAGGCGCTCGACGCGCGCCTGCAGTGGAAGCAGGCCCTCGAGGCCTCGGCCTCCGAGCTCCGCTGAGCCCCACCCGTCTCGAGCACGCCCCCGCGGCCCGCCTGTCCACAGGCGGCCGCA
>NZ_KV825465.1:0-5750 GCF_001816085.1 Micrococcus sp. HMSC31B01 | reverse complement strand
GAGCGCAAGCACCGCATCGAGGACGCCGTGTCCTCGACCCGCGCCGCCCTCGAGGAGGGCATCGTGGCCGGCGGGGGCACCGCGCTCATCAACGCGCTGACCGCGCTCGACACCGACGCCGACGTCCAGGCCCTGACCGGCGACGCCGCCGTGGGCGTGGACATCGTCCGCAAGGCCCTGAAGCAGCCGCTGCGCTGGATCGCCCAGAACGCGGGCGAGGACGGCTACGTGGTGGTCTCCAAGGTCGCCGAGCTGGAGCCGAACCACGGCTTCAACGCGAAGACCGGCGTCTACGGCGACCTGATCGCCGACGGCGTGATCGACCCGGTCAAGGTGACCCGCTCCGCGCTGGCCAACGCCGCCTCCATCGCGGCCCTCGTGCTGACCACCGAGACCCTCGTGGCGGACAAGCCCGCCGAGGAGGACGAGGCCGGCCACCAGCACTGACCCCTCCGTCGGCCCTGACGCGGCCGGCTGTCGACGACGGCCCCTCGCCCGCCCGGGTGAGGGGCCGTCGTCGTGCGGGCGGGAGACGCCGGCCGTCCGGGGTGCCCTCTATGGTGTGCCCATGGACACACCCACGCCGCCCCGTCCCACCGGGTCCCACACGACCCGGACCCCGGCCCGGCCACGGCTGCGCCGCTTCGTCCGCGAGTTCTCCTATCCGCACGGCATCCACCCGGCCCTCGTGCCGGGCGTGTCCGTGGAGGACCGCCGGGTGCGCTACGGCGTGGACCGGGTGATCCTCGCCGTCGTCGGCCTGCTGGTGGTCGGCTTCGTGGTGTGGGGCGTGCTGCAGCCGGACGCCGTGCTGGCCGTCTCGAGCGCGGCCCTCGACTGGGTGATGCTCCACGCCGGCTGGCTGTTCGCCCTGCTGGCCATCGGGATGGTGGTGTTCCTGCTGGCCCTGGCGTTCTCCCGGTACGGCGAGATCCCGCTGGGACTGGACGGGGAGAAGCCGGAGTACTCCACGGCGAGCTGGTCGGCCATGCTCTTCGCGGCCGGCATCGGCATCGGCATCATCTTCTTCGGCCCGTACGAGCCGCTGACCTACTACCTGGCCCCGCGCCCGGGGGCGTACGAGGCGGCGAGCGAGGAGGCGGTGACGGGCGCGCTGGCCCAGGCCGCGCTGCACTGGGGCGTGAACGCGTGGGCGATCTACGCGGTCGTCGGCCTGTCGGTCGGCTACGTGTCCTACCGCCGGGGCCGGGTGCCGCTGATGAGCTCCATCATCGCGCCGCTGTTCGGCGACTCCCAGCGCAGCGACTCCGTCGGGGCGCGCCTGATCGACGGGCTCGCGATCATCGCCACACTGTTCGGCACGGCGGCCTCGCTGGGCATCGGCGCCCTGCAGATCGGCCGGGGCGTGGAGATCGTCTCGGGCTGGTCGGCGCCGGGGAACACGGTGGCGCTGGGGATCATCGTGGTGCTCACGATCGGCACCATCTTCTCGGCGGTGTCCGGTGTGGCCCGCGGCATCCGGTGGCTGTCCAACATCAACATGCTGCTCGCCCTCGGCCTGGCGCTGTTCTTCTTCGTCGTCGGCCCGACGGCGTTCCTGCTGAACATCGTGCCCGGCGTCCTGATGGACTACGTCTCCTCCGCCCCGGACGCCCTCGGCGCCTCGATGGCCGAGGGGGAGGACATGCAGGAGTTCCTCTCCAGCTGGACGATCTTCTACTGGGCGTGGTGGGTCAGCTGGGCCCCGTTCGTGGGCGTGTTCATGGCGAAGATCTCGAAGGGTCGGACCATCCGCCAGTACGTCCTCGGGGCCCTGTTCATCCCGGCCGCGGTGATCGTCGGCGCGTTCACGATCATCGGCGGCACCACCATCTGGCTGCAGCGGACGCAGGGCTCCGTGGCGCCGGACGGCACGGCCGCGTCGCTGCCCGCGCCGGCGGAGATCTTCTGGGTGGTCCTGGACCAGCTGCCCGGCGGCGGGCTGGTGGCCCCGGTCGTGATCGTCATGCTGGCGGTCTTCTTCATCACGACGGCGGACTCCGCCTCGATCGTGAACTCGCAGCTCTCACAGCGCGGCGCCCCGGCCCCGCGCCGCACGATCACGGTGTTCTGGGCGCTGTGCATGGCGGGCATCGCCGTCGTGATGCTGCTGACCGGCGGCGACACCGCGCTCACCGGCCTGCAGAACCTCATCACCATCACGGCGCTGCCGTTCACCGTGGTGCTCGTCCTCATGGCGGTCGCGCTCCAGCGCGAACTGGCCAACGACCCCTTCGCGATCCGTGACCGGTACCAGCGGGCCGCCGTCGAGAAGGCGACGGTGCGGGGCCTGGTGGAGTACGGGGACGACTTCGCGTTCACGGTGGAGCGCACCCCGCCGGGCAGCTGGTACGCGGCCGGCGAGGGGTTCGACTCCACCGCCGCGGAGATCACCGACTGGTACCGCCGCACGGACGAGGACGGGAACCCCGTGGACTACGACTACGTGCTGGGCGAGTACCTGGACGAGGGGGACGAGGACGGCGCGGACGGACCCGCCGGAGCGGGCCCGTCCGGCCGCTGACTCAGGCGCGCGGCTCCGGGGTGCCGACGAGCTGGGCGCGGGAGTCGGCGGTCGCGTGGGCGCGGGCCTCGACGATCTCCTCCTCGTCCTCGCCGAAGATGTCGCCGCGCGGGGCGTCGTAGCGGTCCCGGTCGAGGATGCCCTCCTGGGAGGCCACGAGGGCGGGGATGAGGGCCTGGCCGGACACGTTGAGGGCGGTGCGACCCATGTCCACGATCGGGTCGACGGCCAGGAGCAGGGCCATGCCCTCGAGGGGCAGCCCGGCGGTGGACAGCGTGAGCGTGAGCATCACGGTGGCGCCGGTGGTGCCGGCGGTCGCGGCCGAGCCCAGCACGGACACGAGTGCCACGAGGGCGTACTGGCTCAGGCTCATGTCGATCCCGTAGAACTGGGCGATGAACACGGCGGCCACGGCCGGGTAGATCGCGGCGCAGCCGTCCATCTTGGTGGTGGCGCCCAGCGGGACGGCGAAGGAGGCGTAGCCGGTGGGCACGCCGAAGTTGCGCTCGGCCACCCGCTGGGTGACGGGCAGCGTGCCGAGGGAGGAGCGGGAGACGAAGCCGAGCTGGAACGCCGGCCACACGCCGGTGAAGAACTGCTTGACGGAGAGCCCGTGCAGGCGCGCCAGCACCGGGTACACCACGAGCATCACGAGGGCCAGGCCCACGTAGATCGCCACCACGAACTTGGCCAGCGTGCCCATCGTGGACCAGCCGTACGAGGCCACGGCGTTGCCCAGCAGGCCGATGGTGCCGATCGGGGCCAGGCGGATGATCCACCACAGCAGCTTCTGGATGATCGCGAGCACCGAGCGGGAGAACGTGAGGAACGGGGCGGCCTTCTCGCCGACCTTGAGCGCGGCCACGCCCACGACGATCGCGATCACGAGGATCTGCAGCACGTTGAACGTGGGGGAGGAGGCGAGCGCGCCGTCCTCGCCCGCCGTCGTCTTGACGGTCAGGCCGAGGAAGTTCGCCGGCACCAGGGAGGTCAGGAAGTCGAGCCAGCCGACGTCCTTGGCCTGGTAGGACGCCGGCGCGGTCTGGCCGGTGCCCACGCCCGGCTGCAGCGCGACGCCGACGGCGAGGCCGATGAGCACCGCGATCAGGCTCGTGATGGCGAACCACAGCAGGGTCTTGGCGGCCAGGCGGGCCGCGTTGGTCACCTGGGCCAGGTTGGCGATGGAGGCGACGACGGCGAAGAAGACCAGCGGGACGACCGTGGCCTTCAGCAGGCTGATGTAGATGCTGCCGACGGTGGCCAGCGTCTCGCCGAGCCAGGTCGGGTGCTCGGAGGTGTGCCCCGTGGCGCGGGCGATCAGGCCCAGGACGAGGCCGAGGACGAGGGCGGCGGCGATCTGCCAGCCGAAGTTCGACGTCCAGGCGGGGAGCCGGCGTCGGGGCGCCGGTGCGGGGGAGGACTGTGCGGTGCTCATCCGGGGAGATTAGGCGGACCAATATCACGACGCCGAACCGGATTGCGCCATGTGACGTCGTGGTGACGTCCGTCTCGCCCCCGCGTGGCCCAGCGCGGGGGCCCTGTGACGTGGCCCGCACCCGGGTCGCCGGTTTGACCCCCGGGCATAGAATCGCGGAAACACCCGTCCCGAAAGGCGCCTTCGTGACCAACACCAGCACCGGTCCCAGCCCCGAGCCCGTCCACTCCTCCTCGGATCCCTTCGGCTTCTTCGGCCTCACCTATGACGACGTCCTGCTGCTGCCCAACGCCACCGACGTGATCCCCGCGGACGCGGACACGGGCACCCGGCTGACCCGCAACATCCGCTTGAACATCCCCATCGTCTCCGCGGCGATGGACACCGTGACCGAGGCTCCCCTGGCCATCGCCATGGCCCGTCAGGGCGGCATGGGCATCATCCACCGCAACCTGTCCATCGAGGACCAGGTCCGCCACGTGGACACCGTGAAGCGCTCCGAGTCGGGGATGATCAAGGACCCCGTGACCATCGGCCCCGACGCCACGCTCGCGGACCTGGACGAGCTGTGCGCCCAGTACCGCGTCTCGGGCCTGCCGGTGGTGGCCGAGGACATGACGCTGCTGGGCATCATCACCAACCGCGACACCCGCTTCATCCCGCGCGAGGAGTGGGCCACCCGCACGGTGGACACCGCCATGACCCGCATGCCGCTGGTCACCGCGCAGGAGGGCGTCTCGCGCGCCGAGACCATCCGCCTGTTCTCCCAGAACCGCGTGGAGAAGCTGCCGCTCGTGGACGATGCGGGCCGCCTGACCGGCCTGATCACCATCAAGGACTTCGACAAGGCGGAGCAGTACCCGGACGCCGCGAAGGACGACGAGGGCCGGCTGCTCGTCGGCGGCGCCGTCGGGTTCTTCGGCGACGGCTGGGAGCGCGCCATGGCGCTCGTGGAGGCAGGCGTGGACGCCCTCGTGGTGGACACCGCGAACGGCCACACGCACGGCGTGCTGGACATGATCGCGCGCCTGAAGAAGGAGAAGGCGGCCGCGCACGTCGACGTCATCGGCGGTCAGGCCGCGACCTACGCGGGCGCCAAGGCGATCGTCGACGCCGGCGCGGACGCCGTGAAGGTGGGCGTGGGCCCGGGCTCGATCTGCACGACCCGTGTGGTGGCCGGCGTCGGCGTCCCGCAGATCACCGCCATCTACGAGGCGGCCAAGGCCACGCGCCCCGCGGGCGTCCCGCTGATCGCCGACGGCGGCCTGCAGCACTCCGGTGACATCGGCAAGGCCCTCGTGGCCGGCGCCGACTCGGTGATGCTCGGCTCCCTGCTGGCCGGCACGGCCGAGTCCCCGGGCGACCTCGTGTTCTACCAGGGCAAGCAGTTCAAGACCTACCGTGGCATGGGCTCCCTGGGCGCCATGCAGACCCGCAACGGCACGCGCTCCTTCTCCAAGGACCGCTACTTCCAGGCGGACGTGCCGGACGAGGACAAGCTGATCCCCGAGGGCATCGAGGGCCAGGTGCCCTTCCGGGGCCCGGTCGCCTCGGTGGTCCACCAGCTCGTGGGCGGCCTGCGCCAGACGATGTTCTACACGGGCGCGTCCACGGTGGCCGATCTCAAGGAGAACGGCCGCTTCGTGCGCATCACCGCGGCGGGCCTGAAGGAGTCCCACCCGCACGACATCATGATGACCGTCGAGGCCCCGAACTACCGTTCGCGCTGACCCGCACGGCGGGTCCGGGGGGAGCCCCGGACGGGGCGGCGCCGACGACACGGTCGGCGCC
>NZ_KV825464.1:0-574 GCF_001816085.1 Micrococcus sp. HMSC31B01 | reverse complement strand
AGGCCGCGGCCGGCGTCGTCGACGCCGGCCGCCGTCGGGGCCTCAGGCGCCCGGCAGGGAGGAGGCGTCCTTGAGCAGGGCCTGGTTCGGTTCGTGGTACTCGACGCGCGGCACCCTGCGCCCTTCCTCGTACACGAGCGAGGTCACGGAGGTCAGCGAGCACTCACGCCGGCGCGGGTCGTGCCACAGCGGACGGCCCTCGACGGCCAGGCGCGTCACCCAGATCGGCAGCTGGTGCGAGACGAGCACGGACTCGGCGCCGGGCCCCTCGGCGGCCACGGCCTCGCCGCGGAGCCGGTCGACGACGGCCAGCATCCGGGCGGCCTGCGCGCGGTACGGCTCGCCCCAGGACGGGCGCAGGGGATTGCGCAGCCGGGGCCACAGCCGCGGGTTCCGCTTCAGCGACGCCGCCACCTGGGACATGCCCTCGAAGGCGTTCTCCGCCTCGATCAGGTCCGGCTCGGTGACCAGCGGCAGGTCGAACGCGGCCGCGATGGGCGCGGCGGTCTGCTGCGCGCGGGTCAGCGGGGAGGCGGCGACGACGGCGGGCGCCCTCGTCCTCGCCGACCTCGCC
>NZ_KV825463.1:853-1470 GCF_001816085.1 Micrococcus sp. HMSC31B01 | reverse complement strand
ATGGCGCACGGCGTCGCGCGGGGCAGGCGGGGGTCGCGGCCCCGCGTAGACTGGTGTGACCGTCGCCGCGCGGCCCGTGCCCGGCGGCGAGGACGGCCCGATCAGGACCCCCAGGAAAGACGGTGTCGCGTGCGCGCAGTGCCCTCGAGGACCACCCGCGCCGCCCGCGTGCCCTTCTCCGGATGGCTCGCCCTGGGCAGCGCCGGGCTGGCACTGCTGGCCCCCACCCCCTACATCCTCGAGGGCCCCGGCCCCGCCGTGGACCTGCTGGGCGAACGCGAGGGTCGACCCGTGCTGCGCGTCGAGGGCGGCGAGGCGGACCCGGGTGAGGGGACCCTGCACATGACCACCGTGATGGTCGGGGGTCCTCCCATCGGCACCACCTCCCTGCTCGATCTCGGCCGCGGCCTGACGGACCCCGCCGTGGACGTGGCCCCGCGCGAGCTGATGTATCCCACCGGCGTCACCTCCGACGAGGTCGGCGAGGCCAATTCGGCGGCCATGTCGGACTCCCAGCAGACCGCGACCGCCGCGGCCCTGCACGAGCTCGGACGCGAGGTGCCCCAGCGGCTCGTCGTGCAGCAGCTCGTGCCCGGCGGGCCCGCCGAGGGCGTCCT
>NZ_KV825463.1:0-833 GCF_001816085.1 Micrococcus sp. HMSC31B01 | reverse complement strand
CGGGCCCGCCGAGGGCGTCCTGCGGGCCGGGGACGAGGTGATCGCCGCCGAGGGACGGCCCGTGGCCGACCTGGAGGCCGTGCGCGCCGCCGTCGGGGCCGCGGGGCCCGACCCGGTCACGCTGACGGTCCGCCGGGACGGCGTGGAGCAGGACCTCGAGGTGCCCGTGGCGGCCGCCCCCGAGGGCGCACCCCAGCCGTGGCAGATGGGGGCCCTGATCGAGTCCGCCTACGACGTCCCGGTGGACGTCGAGCTGACCGTGCCGGACATCGGCGGACCTTCGGCGGGTCTGATGTTCGCGCTCACCGTGATCGAGCGGCTCACCCCGGGGGCGATGACGGGGGGCGCCCCGATCGCCGGAACAGGCACGATCACGGGGGACGGCGTCGTGGGCCCCATCGGCGGGATCCCGCAGAAGGTGCGCGGCGCCGCCGAGGCGGGGGCCACGACGTTCCTCGCCCCCACGGCGAACTGCGAGGAGCTGGCCGGCCGTGTGCCCGAGGGTCTGACGGTGTACCCCGTGGACACGCTGGGCCAGGCCCGCGACATCGTCGAGGCGGTGGCCCGGGGGGAGAGCCCGGCCGCCGCCCGGACGTGCGGCTGAGCCGACGCACACCAGGACCACCAGACCACCAGACCGGACGACATGTCCGGGGCGCAGCGCCCCGGACCGGAGCAGAGCCCCGCGGACGCGGGAGGGAAGAGGACAGAGCAGTGAGCTTCGGACAGGGAGGCGGCGGACCGTTCGGCGGCCCGCCCCGTGACGGCGGCGGGACCGCCGGGGGACAGTCCGGCCCGTTCGGGGCGTTCGGCCCCTTCGGCGGCGCCCCGCG
>NZ_KV825462.1:0-1282 GCF_001816085.1 Micrococcus sp. HMSC31B01 | reverse complement strand
GGGCGCCCGCGGCGGGGGCGGCGGGCGGGACGTTGGCGCGCAGCAGGTCCCGGGCGAGCAGCACGAGTCCGGCGACGTCCTCGACCTCGCCGATCGGCCGGTGCGGGTCGATGCCGGCCAGCAGGAGGGTCTCGCAGCGGTAGATGTTGCCGATCCCGGAGACGAGCCGCTGGTCGAGCAGGGCCAGGCCGACCGGCCGCTCGGGCCGGGCCGTGAGCCGCCGCACGCCCTCGGCGAGCAGCGCGGCGCCGTCGTCGGGCGTGTCCCAGGCCGGGTCCAGCAGGTCGGGGCCGAGGTGGCCGAGGACGGTGGCCTCGTCGGCGGTGGGCACGAGGGTGAGCAGGCCCAGCTGGGCGCCGAGCACGCGGTGCTCCGCCGTCTCCAGCACCGCCCGCACCTGCCAGGCGGGGGCGCCCCACCGCGCGTCGACGGCCGAGACGAGCCAGCGCCCCTCCATCTTCAGGTGCGAGATGAGCGTGAGCGGCCGGGCCCCGGGGCGGGCCGCGGGCGGGGTCAGCCGCATCAGCAGGTACTTGGCGCGCGGCAGGACCTCGGCCACCGTCCAGCCGGTCAGGTCCGCGGTGGCGTGGCGGGGCACGCGCAGATCCGCGTGCGTCAGGACCCGGCCCTCGAGCACGAGGCGGAGCCGGTGCGCGACGCGGACGAGGGAGTCGCCTTCAGGCACGGGCCGTCACCGGCTCAGGCCGCGTTGAGCTGCCAGGTCACGCCGAAGCGGTCCCCGACCCACGCGAAGCGGCGGGAGAAGCCGTCGTCGTCGGGCGGCATGTAGTCACGGCCACCGCCGGCGAGGAGCGCATCGTGGACCGCGTCCACCGCGGTGGCGTCCGGCAGCTCGACGAACAGGCTGATGGCCGGGGTGAATGTGAACCCGTGCGGGGTGAAGGAGTCGAAGAAGCGCAGCCGCTGGCCGGCAATCTCGAGCTCGCCGTGCAGGACCTTGCCCGCCCATGCGGCGCCGCGCGGGGAGGAGTCGTCGAAGAGGTCCCGGCGGACCTCGGTGACCGGCAGGTGCTCCACGAACGCGGTGAGGTAGGCGTCCATGGCCGCACCGGCGTCACCCTCGAACATGAGGAACGGGGTGACGGAGGGGTCTGAGGGATGCGGCAGGGAGTCCTCCAGGGCCTCGGGGGCGGGGGACGTGCCCGTGGGGGCGGTGCCCACGTCCTCGGGCGGGGCGGCGTCGATGCTCATGGGCCGAACCTACCCCCGGGCCCCGCCTCCGCGACAGGGCCGCCCGGGCAATGCGGGTTGAGTTGTCGCG
>NZ_KV825461.1:0-3112 GCF_001816085.1 Micrococcus sp. HMSC31B01 | reverse complement strand
CGGGCCGGCGCACCCCGCCGCGGCGGCGGGCGTGCGGGGTCGGACGGGGACCTGCCACGGGGCACCTCCTGCACGGGGACGGGGAACGGACCGGCTCCCAGTATCGCGCGCCCCGTGGCCCGCGCGTCACGCGGGCGAGACATCCGAGGCGATCGTCGCCACCGTGCCGCCCGGAGCCCTAGGCTGGACCGTGATGAGCACCACGTCCGCCCCTCCCGCTCCCACCCCCGCCGCTGTGGTGTGGGACTCCAGCCTGCTCCGCTACCGGTTCAGCGCGGAGCACCCGATGGCGCCCCTGCGGCTGGACCTCACGCACCGGCTCGTGGAGGCGTTCGGCCTGTTGGACGCGCCCCACGTGCGGATCGTGGAGCCGCCCGTGGCCACGGACGAGCAGCTCGCCCTCGTCCACGACCCCGAGTACGTCGCCGCCGTCCGCCGGGCCGCGGCGACGTCGTCGGCCGAGGACGGCCGCTTCGGCCTGGGCACCGAGGACTGTCCCGTGTTCCCGGACCTGCACGAGTCCGCCGCCCGGATCGCGGGCGGCTCCCTCGTGGCCGCGGAGGCGATCTGGTCCGGCGAGGTGGACCGCGCCGTGAACTTCGCGGGCGGCATGCACCACGCCGCCCGGTCCTCGGCGTCCGGGTTCTGCATCTACAACGACTGCGCCGTGGCCATCCAGCGCCTGCTGGACCTCGGCGCGGAGCGCGTGGCCTACGTCGACGTGGACGCGCACCACGGCGACGGCACGCAGTCGGTCTTCTACGACGACCCCCGCGTGCTCACCATCTCCCTGCACGAGACGGGCATCAGCCTGTTCCCGGGCACGGGCTTCGCCAATGAGATCGGCGGCGCGGCCGCCCAGGGCACGGCGGTGAACGTCGCGCTGCCCCCGCGCACCGGCGACGCCGGCTTCCTGCGCGCCGCCCACGCCGTGGTCCCGCCGCTGCTGCAGGCGTTCGCCCCGGACGTGCTGGTCAGCCAGCACGGCTGCGACGGCCACCTCACGGACCCGCTCGCCGACCTGCGGCTGACCGTGGACGGCCAGCGCCAGCTCGCGTTCGACGTCGGCGACTGGGCCGACCGGTTCGCGCACGGCCGGTGGCTGGCCACCGGGGGTGGCGGCTACAACCCGCTGCGGGTGGTGCCGCGCGCGTGGGCCCACCTGACCGCCGCCGTCCTGCAGACCCCGATCCCGGTGAAGAGCGAGATCCCCGCCGCCTGGATCGAGCACGTCCGGGCCCTCACCGCGGACGAGCTGACCGGGGACATGTCCGTGCACGTGGGGGACGACGCCGAGCGGATCCCCACCGTGATGGGCGAGGACGCGGACGTGTGGTGGCGCTCGGGGGGGGTGGGCTACGACCCGGCCGACCCGGTGGACCAGTCGATCATGGCCACGCGCCGCGAGGTGTTCCCGCTGCACGGGCTGGACTCCTGGTTCGACTGAGCCGGCCCGCGTCCCGGTTCGACCGCGGCCCGTGCGGCCGGTATTGTGGCCGAGAACGTTTCCAGGCGTTCCACATCCGGTGGAATGCGGGTCGGCGTGTCCGGCGCCCCGGATGCCTGCGGTCCCACGACCGCCGACCCTCGCCCCGATTCAAGGAGTCCCCATGGGATCTGTGATCAAGAAGCGCCGCAAGCGCATGTCGAAGAAGAAGCACCGCAAGCTGCTTCGCAAGACCCGTCACCAGCGTCGCAACAAGAAGTGACGCCCGCGCCCTCCGGGCGCTGACGAGACGAAGCCGCCGTCCCCTTCCGGGGGGACGGCGGCTTCGTCGTGGACGGCGATCCGTAGAGTGGGGCCATGACCGCCGACCTGCCCGCCGCCACCGCCCGCGTCCAGCTGCTCGTGAAGCCCGGCTGTCACCTGTGCGCCGAGGCCGAGGCCACGGTGGCGCAGGTGTGCGACGCGCGGGGCGAGGCCTGGGAGGCCGTCGACGGCGCCGCGCACCCGGCCCTGCTCGAGCGGTTCGCGGACGAGGTGCCCGTGCTGTTCGTCGACGGCGTCCAGCGCGACTTCTGGCGCGTGGACCCGGCCCGCCTGGGCCGTCTCCTGGACGCCCCGCGGGTCTGAGCGGGCTCAGCGGCGCGCGAAGCGCTGCCAGGCCTTCAGCCGCATGTACTCCGTGGCGTCCGGGCGGTAGGCGAGCACGATGCCGGCGACGCCGAGGCCCACCCACACCAGGTCCAGCGGGCTGAACGCCCCCATCACGGCGTTGGAGACCAGCACCAGCACGGACAGGGCCGCCAGCACCGTTCCGACGATGCGCGCGGCGCGCGAGCCGCCGCGGATCGCGAACGCCACCCACAGGTAGACGAGGAACGCGAGCACGCCGAACACGGCCGCCGTCGTGGCGAGGGTCGGGAGCATCCCGTCCATCATGGCGCGCATCTGCTCCGCCTGGTCGGCGGGCAGATCCATCTGCTCGACGGACCGGTCCAGCTCCTGCTGGATCGCGGCCTGGCCTTCCGGCTGGGTGAGGGCGAAGGCCGCCAGCAGGGTCGTCGCCAGCAGCAGGAGGCCGCCCGAGACGATCAGCCAGAACGCGGCCGTCAGGGAACGCGGCCGCGGGGGCAGCTCGACCGGGCCGGGAGGCTGCCAGCCGGCCGGGCCGTGGGGGGAGGGGGCCTGGGACATCCCCGTCTGGCCCGGGGCGCCGTACGGAGTCGCCGGCGGTGCGCCGTAGGGGTTCTGGCCGTACGGGCTCGCGCCCGCCGGGTCAGGGGAGCCCGGGGTCGGCCCCTGCGGGGCGGTGCCGTACGGGTTCTGGCTGCCGTGGGGATCGGTGGGCGAGGTGCCGGACATGGGGCCTCCTAGCGACGCCGACGCTCGCGGCGCCTCGGTGCGGACGGGGGTGGCGGCGCGGTCGCGCCGAGCTGTGCCCCACGCTACCGCCGGGGCCACCGGTCCGCCTCTGCCAGACTGGCCCCATGCAGACGCTCGCCACCGTCCACCTGGTCCGCCACGGAGAAGTCCACAACCCCGATCGTGTCCTCTACGGCCGCCTGCCGGAGTTCGGGCTCTCGGAGCTCGGCCACGAGATGGCCCGGGGCGTGGCCGCGTGGTTCGCGGAGCGCGCCGCGCAGACCGGCCGGGCGCCCGCCGTCGTCG
>NZ_KV825460.1:0-937 GCF_001816085.1 Micrococcus sp. HMSC31B01 | reverse complement strand
CGGCGGGCCCGACGCCGCCCGGCCAGCTCGTCCCCCGGCTCGGGGGCCCCGACCACGCTCTCGCGGGGCAGCTCGGCGAGGCTGCCCTCGACCTCGCGCCACACGCGGCCGACGGCGATCCCGAAGACGCCCTGGCCGCCCTGGACGAGGTCCACGACCTCGTCCGCCGAGGTGCACTCGTACACCGAGGCGCCGTCGCTCATCAGGGTGATCTGCGCCAGGTCCTCGACACCCCGCTCGCGCAGGTGGCCCACGGCGGTGCGGATCTGCTGGAGCGAGACGCCGGTGTCCAGGAGGCGCTTGACCACCTTGAGGACGAGGATGTCGCGGAACGAGTAGAGCCGCTGGGAGCCGGAGCCGGAGGCGCTGCGGACCGTGGGGACCACGAGGTCCGTGCGGGCCCAGTAGTCGAGCTGGCGATAGGTGATGCCGGCGGCCTTGCACGCGGTGGGACCGCGGAAGCCGACGTCGTCGCCCCGGGTCGCGCCCTCGTCGAAGAGCGTGCCCTGGGTGCCGAGCGCGGGGGGCCGGCCAGGACCTGCAGTGGGTGTCACGGGGAACCTCCTGGTGCGGGGCCCCCGGTGCGGGGAGGGGGACGCGACCGTCGTGTGCCGCCGGTGACCGTGGCGGCGCTCCCCGGTGACCGTGGGGAGGGCGACGGAGGCGCTCCGGGTGGCGGGGCCCTCTTCCCCTCGAAGGTACGCGCGGGTCCGGGGACGGTCAACGAAGCCGGCGGCGAGACCGCGCCGTGTCGCGCCGGCTCCGCTCAGGCGAAGTCCTCGGGGCGCACCGTGTCCAGGAAGTCGCGGAAGTCCTCGACGGCGCGCTCCTGGCCGGCGTCCTCCTCCCCCGTCCGCGCCGGCATGCCGGCGTCCGCGAGCACGGCAGGGCTGCCGAGCACGGGGGCGTCGGCGCGCAGGGCGACCACGACGGCGTC
>NZ_KV825459.1:0-863 GCF_001816085.1 Micrococcus sp. HMSC31B01 | reverse complement strand
GCGTCGGGGGCGCCCTCCGTGGTCGCGGACGGCGGCTGCGGGAGCAGGCCGCCGACGAGGACGGAGAGCGCGGCGACCGCGACGGCGGGCGCGAGCGGGCGGGGGGACGCGGCGGAACGCGGCGGGAGAATCTTCATGCGGATGCCTTCGGAAGGTGGAGTGCCCGAGGAACGACAGGCGCGGGCCGTGTCGCTTTCCCGGGTCGGTGGCGTGGTGAGGGCGGGATGAGGGCCAGAGGCCGTCGTGATCGTAGCGTGATCGACCATTCCCGGGAACATCTTTCGAAGGCTTGTCGGGTGATTTCACGCCCCCGTGATGTCCGGTTCATCCATTCACAGGTGGGCGCGGTGTGGCACCGGGGCGGAGCACAGCGGAGGGGTGTCGGGTCCGCGCCGGGGGATACGGTGACGGGAGACCACCACGGGCCGCCCGGCCCGGGAACCAGAGGAGGCAGACCATGGCGGAGCCGATCCACATCGGCGCGGCGGCGGACGTCCCGGAGGGCGAGGCGATCGTCGTCCCGGCGGCGACGGCGGGGACGAGGGACGACGTCGCGGTGTTCCACACGGACGCAGGCGAGTTCCACGCGATCGACGACACGTGCACCCACGAGGACGCCTCGCTGGCCGAGGGCTGGCTCGAGGACGACCGGGTGGAGTGCCCGCTGCACGCCGCGCAGTTCTGCCTGCGCACCGGCGAGGCGCTCTGCCTGCCCGCCACCAAGGGCGTCGGCGTGCACCGCGTCGAGGAGCGCGAGGGCCAGCTCTACCTCGTCCCCGGCGCATGAGCCACGACGTCGAGGCCCCGGCAGGCGTGCCCGGCTCGGTCGCGGTGGTGGGCGGCGGCGTCGCGGGCTTCGCCGT
>NZ_KV825458.1:0-941 GCF_001816085.1 Micrococcus sp. HMSC31B01 | reverse complement strand
CGGGGGCCAGGCGCATGGCCGCGGCGGCGTGCCGGGCCTCGGCGCCGTCGAAGACGACCTCCGCGCCCGCGCTCGCGCCGGCCAGGGCGCCCGGCTCGAGGTGGAACAGGGGGGCGGTCACAGGTTCCTCAGGTTCTCCCGCAGCCGGGCGAACATGCCCTTGGCCTGGGGTGCGCCGTGCACGACCTCCTCGCCGCGCACCTCGGCCAGGCGCTCCAGGAGCTGGCGCTGCTCGTCGTCCAGGTCGGTGGGCGTGGTGACCACCACGTCCACCTTGAGGTCGCCACGGCCCTGCCCGCGCAGGCGACCGACGCCCAGGCCGTGGAGGACCTCGACGTGGCCGGACTGCACGCCCGGGTCCAGGCTGAGGGACTGCTTGCCGTCCAGGGTGTCCAGCGTGACGGTGGTGCCCAGGGCCGCGGCGGCCATGGGGACGGTCACGGTGGTGGCCAGGTGGTCGCCCTCGCGGCGGAAGGTCTCGTCCGGGCGGACCGCGATCTCCACGTAGAGGTCGCCGTTCGGGCCGCCGCCCGGGCCGGCCTCGCCGCGGCCGGCGAGGTGGATGCGGGTGCCGTCGTCCACGCCCGCGGGGATGCGCAGGGTCAGCGGCGTCCGGGTGCGGACGCGGCCCTGCCCGTCGCACTCGTGGCAGGGCGTCGGGATGACGGTGCCGAACCCCTGGCAGGCGGGGCAGGCCTCGGTGGCCATGACGGTGCCCAGCAGCGACCGCACGGGGCGCTGGATCATGCCGTGGCCATGGCAGGTCTGGCAGGTCTCCGGCTGGGTGCCGGGCTCGCAGCACGAGCCCTCGCACCGATCGCAGCGCACGGCCGTGTCCAGCTCGATCGTCTGCTCGCCGCCGAAGACGGCGTCGCGCAGGTCGATCCGCGCGGTCACCAGGGCGTCCTGGCCGCGGCGGGCGCGGCTGGCGGGGCCGCCGC
>NZ_KV825457.1:0-1601 GCF_001816085.1 Micrococcus sp. HMSC31B01 | reverse complement strand
AGGAGGCGCCGGCGCCGGTGTCCTTGCGCAGGTGGCGCAGCGCGACGGGGCGCACGGCGGCGAGCATCAGCAGAGCGACGGCGGCGAACGCCGCGAGCTGGAGCGCCAGCGGGCCGCCCACGAGCGCGACCACTCCCGCCGCGCCGGCCCCGGCGGCGATCATCAGGAAGACGAGGTCGAGGGTCAGCAGCTCGACGCCGGCCAGGCCGGCGGCCAGCACCAGCCACAGCCAGCCCGCGTTCGCCTCGATCCACTCCATGCGTGCGCTCCCCTCCGTGTCGGGTGCGCGGACGGGTCTGCCGCGCGTCGACGTGTGATCCCCATCCTGCCCTATGCAGTGGCGTCGGACACAGCGTGTCCCCAGGCGGTCCTGGAAGGAGGGGGCTACCGACCGGTAATGTGAGCTGCATGACATCTTCACCCGTCGCGGTCTCGCCCCTGCTCCAGCCGATCACTCTGGGCCCCCTCACGCTGCCCAACCGGGTGGTCATGGCCTCGATGCACATGGGACTGGAGGATCGGCACGACGACCTGCCGCAGCTGGCGGCGTTCTACGCGGAGCGGGCACGCGGCGGCGTCGGACTCATCGTCACCGGCGGCCTGGGCGTCGTCCCGGAGGGCACGGTGACGCTGGGCGGGGGGATGCTCGCCAGCGAGGAGGACGCGCGCGCCCATCGCGTCGTCACGGACGCCGTCCACGCCGCCGGGGGCAGGATCCTCGCCCAGCTGCTGCACGCCGGGCGCTACGCCCCCAGCGCCGACCTGGTCTCGGCCTCCGCGGTGCGAGCCCCGATCTCGCGGCACACGCCCCGGGAGATGACGGCCGCGGACATCGAGCGGACCGTGAACGCGTTCGCACGCGCGGCCACGTTGGCCCTGGAGGCCGGATACGACGGCGTGGAGATCATGGCCTCGGAGGGCTACCTCCTCAACCAGTTCCTCGCCCCGGCGACGAACCGACGCGCGGACGAGTACGGGGGCGACGCCGAGCGCCGACGCCGGTTCCCGGCGGCGGTGGTCGCGGCCGTGCGCGAGGCGCTGGGGGAGCGCGGCGTGCTCTCGGTGCGCACCTCGGCGGCGGACCTCGTCCCCGACGGGCAGACGCGCGCGGAGATCGCGGACACCGCCCGGGCCTTCGAGGCCGCCGGAGCGGACGTCCTGATGACCGGCATCGGGTGGCACGAGTCCCGCGTGCCGACCATCGTGACCTCCGTGCCGCGCGCCGCGTTCCTCGCCGCCTCGGCTGACCTGACCGCCGCCGTCGACATCCCCGTGATCGCCTCCAACCGGCTCACCACCCCCGCCGAGGCGGAGGAGGCGCTGACGTCCGGGGCCGCCGCGCTCGTCGGGCTGGCCCGGCCCCTGCTGGCGGACCCCGAGTGGATGGCCGCGATCAGCGACCCGCGCGCTCGGACCCTGACCCCGTGCATCGCCTGCAACCAGGCCTGCCTCGACCACGTGTTCACCGGGGCCAAGGTCTCGTGCCTGATGAACCCCCGCGCCGGGCGGGAGACGGAGCCGGAGTACGCCGCGCCCGTCCCGGTGGCCCTGGGCCGCCGGCGCCGGATCGCCGTGGTCGGTGCCGGGCCGGCGGGCCTCAC
>NZ_KV825456.1:0-3454 GCF_001816085.1 Micrococcus sp. HMSC31B01 | reverse complement strand
GTCAGCGCGCGCACCAGGGCCGTGCCGACGATCGCGCCGTCGGCGTAGGCGCCGATCTCGCGGACGTGCGCGGCCTGGGAGACGCCGAGGCCGACGCACACGTGCTCCGCCCCGGCATCCTGGGCCCGGCGGACCACGGTCTCGGCGACGGTGGACACCGCGTCGCGGGTGCCGGTGACGCCCATGACCGACACCGCGTACACGAAGCCGCGGGAGGAGTCGACGGTGAGGCGCACCCGCTCGTCCGTGGACGAGGGCGCGGTGAGGAACACGCGGTCCAGGCCGTGACGGTCCGAGGCCTCCATCCAGGCGCCGGCCTCCTCGGGCACGAGGTCAGGGGTGACGAGACCGGCGCCCCCGGCCTCGGCGAGGCGGCGCGCGAACTCGTCGACGCCCATGCGGTCCACGAGGTTCCAGTACGTCATCACCAGCACCGCGGCGTCAGTGCGCTGGGTCACCCGTCGGATGATGTCGAAGACGTCGGCCACGCGGAAACCGGCCTGCAGCGCCGCCTGGGTCGCGGCCTGGATCACGGGGCCGTCCATCACGGGGTCCGTGTAGGGCAGGCCCAGCTCGATGACGTCGGCGCCGTTGTCCGCGGCGGCGACGACGGCCTCGACGCACTCGTCCACGGACGGGTAGCCGGCCGGCAGGAAGGCGACGAGGCCGGTGCGGCCGGCCGCCTTCGCGGCATCCAGGGCCGCGGCGGTCTTGGAGTGCACGGTCATGCCGGTCACTGCTCCTCTCCGGGGGTCATCTCCTCGAGCGGGTCCTTCTCCTCCGTGGCCGTGCCGAGGCCGAACCAGGCCGCCGCGGTGGCGACGTCCTTGTCCCCGCGGCCGGAGAGGTTCACGATGATGATCCGCTCCTGACCCTCCGGGGCGTCCGGCCCCACGAGGCCCTCGTCCGCCCAGCGGCGGGCCAGGCGCAGCGCGCCGGCCAGGGCGTGGGCCGACTCGATGGCGGGCGTGATGCCCTCGGTGCGCGTGAGCCGGAGGAAGGCGTCCATGCACTCGGTGTCCGAGACCGGCTCGTAGACGGCGCGGCCCGTGTCGTGCAGGAAGGCGTGCTCCGGGCCGACGGCCGGGTAGTCCAGGCCCGCGGAGATCGAGTGGGAGTCGATCGTCTGCCCGTCCTCGTCCTGCATCAGGTACGTGCGGGCGCCGTGCAGCACGCCGGTGCGTCCGAGCGTGATGGACGCGGCGTGGCGGCCGGTCTCGAGGCCCTCGCCGCCGGCCTCGAAGCCGTAGAGCTCCACCCCAGGGTCGTCGAGGAAGCCGTGGAACAGGCCCATCGCGTTGGACCCGCCGCCCACGCACGCCGCGACGGCATCCGGCAGGCGGCCGGCCTGCGCCAGGATCTGCTCGCGGGCCTCTTCGCCGATCACGGAGTGGAAGTAGCGCACCATGGCGGGGAACGGGTGCGGGCCCGTGACCGTGCCCATCAGGTAATGCGTGGTGTCCACGGAGGCGACCCAGTCCCGCAGGGCCTCGTTGATCGCGTCCTTGAGGGTGCGGGCGCCGATCGCCACGGGGATCACCTCAGCGCCGAGCATCTGCATGCGGGCCACGTTCAGGGCCTGGCGGCGGGTGTCCTCCTCCCCCATGTACACGGTGCACTCCATGCCGAACAGCGCGGCCGCCGTCGCCGTGGCCACGCCGTGCTGGCCGGCGCCGGTCTCCGCGATCAGACGCGTCTTGCCCATGCGGCGGGCGAGCAGCGCCTGGCCGATCACGTTGTTGATCTTGTGCGAGCCGGTGTGGTTGAGGTCCTCGCGCTTGAGGAAGATGCGCACGCCGGGGGTGTCCGCGGCGAACCGCGGCACCTCGCTCAGCAGGGAGGGCCGGTTCACGTAGTCCCGGAACAGGGTCCGCAGCTCGGCCTCGAAGGCGGGGTCCTGCCGCGCCTCCTCGTAGGTGCGGGTGAGCTCCTGCAGCGCGGCCATGAGGGACTCGGGCATCCACTGCCCCCCGTAGTCGCCGAAGTAGGGCCCGGCCTGACCCTGATACGGCCCCTCGAACTCGATCGCGGGCTCGGTGCTCGGACGGTCGGCGCTCATGGCGACCACGCTCCTCGGGTCTGGTTCGGTCAGCGGACGGTGAGGGACGCGGCGCGGAACGCGCGCAGCGCCTCCTCGGGGGCGCCGTGGCGCACGAGGGCCTCGCCCACGAGCACGACGTCGGCGCCCGCGGCGGCGTAGGCCTTGATCTGCTCCTCGGACTCGACGCCCGACTCGGCGACCCGGACGACGTCCTCGGGCAGCCCGTCGGCCAGCGCGGCGTAGCGGGCCGGGTCGACGTCGAGGGTCTTGAGGTTGCGCACATTGACGCCGAGGATGCGGGCGCCGGCGGCGACGCCGCGCTCGATCTCCTCGGGCGTGTGGGCCTCCACGAGGGCGTGCATGCCCAGGGACTCGGTGAGCTGCAGGAAGCCGGCCAGCTCGGCGTCGTCGAGGGCGGCCACGATCAGCAGGACCAGGTCGGCCCCGTGGGCGCGGGCCTCGTGGATCTGGTACTCGGTGACGGTGAAGTCCTTGCGCAGGACCGGCAGATCGACGGCGGCACGCACGGCGTCCAGGTCGGCCAGGCTGCCGCCGAAGCGGCGGGCCTCGGTGAGCACGGAGACGGCGCTGGCGCCGCCGCGCTCGTACGCGCGGGCCAGGGTGGCCGGCTCGGGGATCTCGGCGAGCGCCCCCTTGGAGGGGCTCGCCCGCTTCACCTCGGAGATCACCCGGATCCCCGCGGGGTCGGTGCGTCCGCCGTGCAGGGCCGCGTGGGCGTCACGCGGCGCGGGGGCGGCGGCCACCAGCTCGGACAGGCGCGCCTCGGGCAGGGCACGGCGGCGAGGCTCGAGGTCCTCACGGACGCCGTCGATGATCTCCTGGAGGACGGACACGCGGATCAGTGACCGTGCTGGCCGCGACCCGCGCCGGCCTTGCCGGCGACGATGCCCACGACGACGCCCACGGCCATCAGGGCGAGCCCGATCCACACGACGACGCTCCAGTCGGCGAGCAGGCCGACGCAGCCGGCCACGAAGCCGACGAGCACGAGCGCCACCATGGCCCACGCGCCGGGCGAGTTGCCGTGGCCCGGCAGCTCGAGGTGGGTCGGGTCGTTGAGCACCAGGCCGTCCTCGGTGACGACGACGTCCTCGACGGCGCCGCGGCGGGCGGCGCGACGGGTGGTGGGCTCGGTGTGCGCGGTGTTCGCGGTGTGGCTCATGGCTGTCCCTCACTGGTGCGTGGTGTACATGACGACTGTCCCTCATTGTGCCATGCGGGCACGGGGCCGGGCCCGCGTGACCCGGGACGACCCGGGCGGTGCGGGGCGGTCCGAGAGACGGGCACTCACGTGGGGTCGTTGCCGCGGGACAGCTCGTCCCACGCGTCCATCTGGTCCACGCGCCGGCGCTGGGCCGCCTCGCGGGCGGACTGCGCGGGCTGCTCCCCGGC
>NZ_KV825455.1:0-503 GCF_001816085.1 Micrococcus sp. HMSC31B01 | reverse complement strand
CGACCTCGCCGCGGTCCGTCGGATCGCCGCCGCGCGCAGGCCCGGGGCGGACGAGCCCGGATGAGCGGGCCCGCCTCCGTCCGGCTGGGCACGATCGCCGACGCACCGGTGCGCCTGTCCTGGTCCTGGCTCCTGATCGCCGCGGTCATCACCCTCGCGTTCGGCCCGCAGATCCAGCGCGCGCTGCCCTCGCTCGACGGCGGCGCCTACGGGGTCGCCCTGGGGTACGCCGTGCTCCTGGCCCTCTCCGTCCTGGTCCACGAGGCCGCCCACGCCCTCACCGGCCGCGCCTTCGGCCAGCGCACCGAGGAGATCGCGCTCACCCTGTGGGGCGGGCACACCCAGTTCCGCAGCCCGTCCGCCCGACCGCTGGACACGGTCCTCACCGCGATGGCCGGCCCCGCCGCGAACCTCGTGCTCGCGGGCCTCGCCCACCTGGCGGCCCGCGCCGTGCCCGGCCCGTCCGTCCCCGCCCTGCTGCTCGAGGTCACGGTGTGGGCCAA
>NZ_KV825454.1:0-3637 GCF_001816085.1 Micrococcus sp. HMSC31B01 | reverse complement strand
CGGCGCACGGCCGAGCGGCCGTCGTCGAGCAGGTCGCGCTCGCGGCCCTCGTACTCCTCGACGTCGCCGCGGGCGCGGATCCACTCGGCGCGCTGGGCGGGCAGGCCGCGCTCGGGCACGGAGCCCGGGCCCATGGTGCGGTAGACGGTCAGGGGCGCGTTGGGCGTGCCGTCGGGGGAGTCGTCCTGGTGGACCTCGGTGACGGGCACGCGGATGCCGTGCTCGGCATCCTCGAGCCAGCCCAGACGGTGCGTGGGGTAGTTCTCCTCGGCGACGACCTCGGCCGTCGACTCGGCTGCGGGCAGGGGGGTGTGCTCGGAAACGGACATGGCCGCGGCTCCTTCTTCCTTCGCCGGAATGACCCGGACAGGTTCAGACGGTCTCCGGGCGGCGTCAGCCCGGTCTCAGCCCCGTGCCGTGGGGCTCCCGTGGGATGCGAGCGACCCTAGCACGTCCCCTGCGGGGCCTCACCGCCGTCGGCAGCGGCCATGCGGCGGGCCGCTCAGGCGCGCGCCGCGCGGGCCGCCCGCCGGCGCACCGTGGTGCGCTCGACGATCCACGTCACGATGAGCATCACGATGATGACGATGCCGGCGTACCCGAGGACGGGGTAGACGGTGCCCACGAGGTCGGAGAAGCCGACGCTCGAGAGCAGGGTGGCGGCCAGGGCAGTGACGACGGCGATGACCCAGCCCGGCACGCGGCGCATCGAGGACAGCAGGGCGATGCGCTCCACCCCGCCGTACAGGCACGAGACCGCCGTCGTGAACTGCGCCAGCAGCAGGACGACCGTGTACAGCAGGGCGGCCCAGCCGCCGATCATCGCGGCCAGCTCGACCATGGGCAGCTCGGCGCGGCCGATGAGCTGGGCGTGGGCGGTCATCGCGGCCATCACCGCGCCGGCCATCACCACGAGGCCCAGTGCCCCGAGCCCGGCCCCGGCGACGAGGGAGCGCCCCGACGAGGAGCTCTCCTCGCCGATCGGGGCGAGCACCGCGTAGGCCAGCTGGATGTTGAACGCCACGTACAGCACACCCGAGAGCCACCACTGGTTGATCAGCGGGGACGAGGTCACGAGCGCGGCGACGTCGTCCACCGCGGCCCCCGGGTTCGCCAACCCCCACACCGCGACGCCGACGGCGACCACGATGATCAGGGGGACCACCACGGCCTGGACGCGCACGAGGCCTGTGATGCCGGCCAGCACCGAGACCACGCAGACGGCCGCCATCACCAGCGAGCCCACGAGCGAGGGCAGCCCGAACGCGGTGTGCACCGCCGCCCCGGCCCCGGCCAGCATGATCACCAGCGTCCCCAGCAGGGACGTGGTGATGCACAGGTCCGCGAACCAGGTGGGCACGCGCGAGGTCGTGGGGTTCACGATCCGGTGGATGTCCGTGGTCCGCAGCTTCTGCGCCAGCCGCAGCACGATCACCGCGAGCAGGAAGAACAGCGCGCCGGCGATCACGAGCGCCCCCGTGCCGCCCCAGAGGCCGAAGCTCACGAAGTACTGCAGGATCTCGTTGCCCGAGGCGTACCCGGCGCCGATGGTGGT
The DNA here is from genome assembly GCF_001816085.1 of Micrococcus sp. HMSC31B01. Taxonomy (NCBI): domain Bacteria; kingdom Bacillati; phylum Actinomycetota; class Actinomycetes; order Micrococcales; family Micrococcaceae; genus Micrococcus; species Micrococcus sp. HMSC31B01. The sequence goes on along the minus strand of NZ_KV825454.1, from coordinate 2,082 downwards.
GCCGATGAACGTGGCGGCGATCCCGAGCGGGGAGGTCGGCCGCAGCGGCGCCGACTCCTCGGCTCGGCCGGGGTGCGCGGGGGAGCTCTCTGTGACGTGCGACATGCGACTACATTCTCATGGGCGGGATCGGCCCGGCCCGGGCGGCCGATCCGCCCCGACCCGAAGGAGCCCCCGCATGACCCCCGCCGTCCCCCGTGTGCTCAGCATCGCCGGCTCCGACTCCGGCGGCGGCGCCGGTGTCCAGGCCGACCTGAAGACCATCGCCGCGTGGGGCGGCTACGGGATGACCGCGATCACCGCGATCACCGCCCAGAACACGCAGGGCGTGCAGATCGTCCACCCGCTGCCGGTGGACGTGGTGCGCGCCCAGCTCGACTCGGTCGCCGCCGACATCGCCGTGGACGCCGTGAAGATCGGCATGCTCGGCACGGTGGAGCTCATGCGGGCCGTCGCCGGCTGGCTCGAGGAGACCCTGCCCGCCGTCGTCGTGCTGGACCCGGTCATGGTGGCCTCGAGCGGTGACGCCCTCACCGCGGTGGGCGACGACGACGGGCGCGCCGCGTGGTCCCGGCTGCTGCGGGCGGCGCACCTGGTGACCCCCAACCTGCCCGAGCTGGCCCGGCTGACCGGGCGGGACGCGACGGGCTGGGACGCCGCCCTCGACGCGGCCCGGGGCCTGGCCGCCGAGCACGGGGTGACGGTGCTGCTCAAGGGCGGGCACCTGGACGAGACCGAGGCGCCCGAGGCCGCAGCGGCGGAGGTACCGGACGCCGTCGTGCGCGTGGGCGGGGCCGTGCACGAGGTGCGCGGCCCGCGCGTGACGACCCGCGCCTCGCACGGCACCGGCTGCACCCTCTCCTCGGCCCTGGCCACGCTGGCCGGGGCGGGCCTGAGCTGGGAGGACGCACTCGAGCGGGCCAAGCCGTGGCTGGCCGACGCGATGCGGGCGGGGGAGGCGCTCGCGGTCGGGGACGCCTCGCGGCCGACGTGGCACGGGCCCGTCGACCACGGTCATGCGCAGCGGGGCTGAGGGCGGGACCTCCGGGCTTCGACACGTTCGAGGCGGGAAATCCGGCGAATACGCACCTCGGGACGTCCCATGAGGTCGATTTCCCGCCTCGAATGCCGGTGACCCGGACCTCCCGCTCCGCTCGAGCGTCCGGGTCCGCAGAACGCAGAAGAGCCGGACCACCGTGTCGCCACGGGGGTCCGGCTCTGTTCGCTCGTGCCCCCGGCAGGATTCGAACCTGCGGCCTTCTGCTCCGGAGGCAGACGCTCTATCCCCTGAGCTACGGAGGCGGGGGTCGCGACGCGTCGAGCGCGTTGCGGACTCGTCGACTCTACACCATCAGGACGGCCCGTCCGTGACCTCCCCGCGGGGCGCGTCAGCCGGGCAGGCCCGCGCGCAGGGTCCGGGCCGCGGCCTCGGGGTCCTCGGCCTGCGTCACGGCGCGGACCACCACGATCCGTTCCGCCCCGGCCGCGCGGACCTCGGGCAGCCGGTCCGCGTCGACGCCGCCGATGGCGAACCACGGCCGCGCCCCCGCCGGGTCCTCCGCGTCCAGGCGTGCGGCGAGGGTCGGCAGTTCCAGTCCGACGGCGGCCCGGCCCGGCTTCGTGGGCGTCGCCCACACCGGCCCCGTGCAGAAGTAGTCCAGGCCGTCCTCCGCGCGGGCGCCGCGCACCTGCGCCTCGGTGTGGCACGAGCGGCCGAGCACCACGTCCGGGCCCAGCAGGGCGCGGCACTGCGCGGTGGTCAGGTCGGTCTGGCCCGTGTGGAACACGTCCACCCCGGCCAGGGCGGCGACGTCGGCGCGGTCGTTGGCGGCCGAGAGCGCCCCGTGCTCCCGGGCCAGCGGGACGAGCGTGGCGAACGCGGCCAGCTCGACCGCCACGTCCACGGCCTTGTCCCGCACCTGGATCACGTCTACTCCGCCGCGGAACGCCGCCGCGCAGAAGTCGGCGAACGCGGCCGTGTCGAGCGTGCCGTCCGGGCGCAGGAACCGCTGCAGGTCGGTGCAGACGTACAGCCGGGAGGCGGCGAGGCGGGCGCGGCGGCGCGCGCCGGGGCCGGTGCCG
>NZ_KV825453.1:0-1656 GCF_001816085.1 Micrococcus sp. HMSC31B01 | reverse complement strand
CCCCGCCGTCGGCGGGGGCCTTCCTCGTGCCTGGTGCCCGTCACCCGCGCGGGCGGGGCCGGACGGGTCGGTTAGCCCGCCAGACCCAGCAGGTGGGCCGCGACGGCCGGGGCGGACGTGGTCCCCGTGGTGATGAGGAGGATGGTGTCGTCGCCGGCGATCGTGCCCATCACGTGCTCCACGCGCGCCTGGTCGATCACGCTGGCCAGGAACTGCGCCGCGCCCGGGGGCGTGCGCAGGACCACGAGGTTCGCGGTGGGCTCGGCGGAGACGAGCAGCTCGCGGGCCATGCTCGCCAGGCGATTCAGCTGCGCGTCCGAGCCGCGGCCCGGCACGGCGGCGTCGTCGCCCTCCGCCGGAAGGGCGTAGACCATGCCGGCCGGCCCGCGCGTCCGCACCGCGCCGAGGTCCACCAGGTCCCGCGAGAGCGTGCCCTGGGTGACGGACAGCCCGCGATCGCCCAGGGCGTCCGAGAGTTCGGCCTGGGAGCGGATGCCCCGGGTGGCCAGGATCTCCCGGATCGCGGCCTGACGGGCGATCTTCGTCGTGGGGGCGGCCATCAGCGCGGCTCCTCGGCCAGGCCGGAGCGGTACAGCAGCCAGGCGATGAGCGCCTTCTGCGCGTGCAGCCGGTTCTCGGCCTCGTCGAACACCACGGACCGCGGCCCGTCGATCACCTCGGCCGTGACCTCGTAGCCCCGGTACGCGGGCAGGCAGTGCAGGAAGATCGCGTCGTCGGCCGCCCGCGCCATCGCGGCGGCGTCCACCTGGTAGTCCCGGAACAGCGCCAGGCGGGCCTCCTTCTCCTCCTCCTGGCCCATGGACACCCACGTGTCGGTCACGACGACGTCCGCGCCCGCCAGGGCCTCGGCCGCGTCCGTCGTGACGAGGACGGAACCGCCCGTCTCCGCCGCCCGCCGTCGGGCGGCGGCCACGACGTCCTCGGCAGGCAGGTGCCCCTCGGGGCCGGCGACCCGCACGTGCATGCCGGCCGTCGCGCAGCCGAGCAGATACGAGTGGGCCATGTTGTTCGCCGCGTCCCCCAGATACGTCAGAGTGCGGCCCGCCGTGCCGCCGAGGTGCTCGCGCACCGTCAGCAGGTCGGCGAGGATCTGACAGGGGTGGTAGTCGTCGCTGAGCGCATTGACCACGGGCACCGAGGAATGGGCGGCCATCTCCTCGAGACCGGCCTGCGCGAACGTGCGCCAGACGATGACGCCGACCATCCGCTCCAGCACGCGGGCCGTGTCCGCCACGGACTCCTTGTGGCCCAGCTGCGACTCCCCCGGGTTCACGATCAAGGGCGTCCCGCCGAGCTCGGCGATGCCGGCCGCGAACGAGACGCGGGTGCGCGTGGAGGTCTTGTCGAAGAACACGATGCCGGTCCGGGGCCCGGCCAGCGGGCGGTGCCGGAACCGGTCGGCCTTCATCTGCGCGGCGAGGTCGAGCACCTCGGCCTGCTCGGCCGGGGTGAGGTCCGTGTCCACCAGGAAGTGGCGGACGGCGGTGGCGGGGGTCATGGGCGGTCTCCTTCGGCGGGGGTCAGGGCGGCGGCCACGAGCCCGGGCAGGGCGGCGGCGAAGCGCTCGAGCTCGGCCACGGGCACGGTGAGCGGCGGGGCCAGGCGCAGGGTGGACGGGCCGGTGGCGTTGAGGAT
>NZ_KV825452.1:0-5796 GCF_001816085.1 Micrococcus sp. HMSC31B01 | reverse complement strand
CCCCCGACGACGGCGGCACGGCCGGTCCGGCGGGCCCGCCCCGGAACGCCTCGCCGAGGCGGGCAGGGCGGCGTGGACCGTGGCCGGCTCAGATGCCGAGCACGGCCTGGGCGATGAAGAAGTAGACGACCAGGCCGAGGGCGTCCACGAGCGTCGAGATGAACGGGTTCGAGAACACGGCGGGGTCGGCGCCGATCGTGCGGGCCGCCAACGGCATGAGACCGCCGACGGTGGCGGCGAAGGCACACACGGTGAACAGCGTCGCCCCGATCACGAGACCGACGGGCCACGAGAACACGAACCCGGCGAGCACGAGGCCCAGCAGGCCGATGCACCCGCCCAGGGCCATGCCGACGCGCAGCTCGCGGAACATCACGCGCGGCGCGTCGCGGGGCCGGACGTCGTCGAGGGCGAGCGCCCGGGTGACCGTGGTGGCCGCCTGGTTGCCCGTGTTGCCGCCGGTGCCGATGATCAGCGGGATGAACAGGGAGAGGACGACCATCTCCTCGAGCGTGTCCTCGAAGACGCCGAGCACCTGCACGGTGAGGGTGGCCCCGATCGCGAGCACGAGCAGCCACGTGATCCGCGAGCGCATCAGGCTCAGGACGGAGGTCGCCAGGTAGGGACGACCCAGCGGCTCCACGCCGCCGGCGCGGGCGGAGTCCTCGGTCGACCCCTCGTCGAGGACCTCGAGGGCGTCGGCCACCGTGAACACCCCGATCAGGCGACCCTCCGAGTCCGTCACCGGCACGGTCCACAGACGGCGGTCCGCGCAGAGCCGGGCCACCTCCTCGGCGTCCTCGGTGGCGACGGCGGACACCGGTTCCCGCATGATCTCCGAGACTCGCGCATCGAGCGGCTGCGTGACCAGCACGGAGACGTCGACGACGCCCGTCAGACGCGCCTGGGGACTGACCACCGGCACGGAGACGATGGCGGCCTGCTCCTGCCCCCCGTGCTCCCGGAGGTTCTCGAGCGCGGTGGACACGGTCCAGTCCTCGCGCAGGCGCACGGGCGCCATGCGCAACCGCCGTCCCACCGAGTCCGCCGGGTAGCCCAGGAGCCGGCCGGCCTTGCCGCTCGCCTCCGCGTCGAGCCCGGCGAGCATCTTGCGGGCCACGTTGGCCGGCATCTCGTCGAGCAGCCGGGCCTGGCCCGAGACCCGCAGCTCGGCGAAGAGGTCCTGGACCTGACCGTCCTGGAGCTTGCGCACCAGGTCGGACTGCTGGCCCGTCTCCATGGCCGCGAAGACCTGGACCGCCGTCGTCTTGTCCAGGAGGCGGAACAGCATCGGGGCCATGCGCGGCTCGGAGCGGTCCAGGAGGTCGAGCGCGTCGCCCGGGGACAGCGCGCGCAGCAGCTCGACCGCGCTGTCGAGGTCGTCCCTGCGCAGGTGCTCACGGATGCGGTCCTCGACGCTCTCGACCTCGCGGCGGGTCATCGCCTCGTCACCTCCTGGGGGTCGCGGGGGCCCGGTCCGGGCCCCCGTCCGGCAGCGGCGCGCCGCGCTCAGCCGTGGAAGAAGTGGCGCGCCCCGGTCAGGTACAGGCTCACGCCGGCGGCCTCGGCCGCGGCCACGACCTCCTCGTCCCGGACGGAGCCGCCCGGCTGGACGACGGCCTTCACGCCGGCGTCGATGAGGATCTGCAGCCCGTCCGCGAACGGGAAGAACGCGTCCGAGGCGGCCACGGACCCGCGGGCCCGCTCGGGGGCGCCCTCCCCGGAGACGTTCTCCGCGCCGCCGGCGCTGCTCACGTCCTGCCCGCCGGTCTGCGCGGCGCCCAGGGTGTTGGCGCGCTCGACGGCCAGGCGGCAGGAGTCGAGGCGGTTGACCTGGCCCATGCCCACGCCGACCGTGGCGCCGTCGTGGGCCAGCAGCACGGCGTTGGACTTGGCCGCGCGCACGGCGCGCCACGCGAAGGCCAGGTCAGCCAGGACGGCCTCGTCGGCGGCGGGGCCGGCGGCGAGGGTCCAGGTGGCCGGGTCGTCGCCGTCCGCGTCCACCGCGTCCGCGATCTGCAGCAGCATGCCGCCGGAGACCTGCTTGGCCTCCACGGCGTCCCGCAGGAAGCCCTCGGGCAGGCTCAGCAGGCGCAGGTTCTTCTTGGCGGAGAGGATCTCCAGGGCCTCGGGCTCGAACGCCGGGGCCACGACGACCTCCGTGAACACGTCCTTCACCTGGGCGGCCATGGCGGCGGTGACGGGGCGGTTGGCCGCGATCACGCCGCCGAACGCGGAGACCGGGTCGCACGCGTGGGCCTTGGCGTGCGCCTGCGCGATGTCCGTGCCCGCGTCCGTGACGGCCACGCCGCACGGGTTGGCGTGCTTGACGATCGCCACGGCCGGGACCGGGTGGTCGAAGGCGGCGCGCACCGCGGCGTCGGCGTCCACGTAGTTGTTGTAGCTCATCGGCTTGCCGTGCAGCAGCTCGGCCTGCGCGATGCCGGGGGCCGCCGAGGAGTCCAGGTACAGCGCCGCGGGCTGGTGCGGGTTCTCGCCGTAGCGCAGGATCTGCGCGCGCTCGAGGGAGAAGCCGGCGTAGGGCGGGAACACGGGGATCTCGTCGGCGTGCGTGTCCTCGCCGAAGTGGGCGGCGGTCCAGGCGGCCACGGCGTTGTCGTACGCCGCGGTGTGGGCGAAGGCCAGGGCGGCCAGGCGCCGGCGGGCGCGCAGGTCGAAGCCGCCGGACTGGGCGGCCTGGACGACCTCGCCGTAGCGGGCCGGGTCCACGACGATCGCCACGGACGCGTGGTTCTTCGCGGCCGCGCGCACCATGGACGGCCCGCCGATGTCGATCTGCTCGACGACGGCGTCCTCCGCGGCGCCCGAGTTCACGGTGTCCACGAACGGGTAGAGGTTCACGACGACGAGGTCGAACGGCTCCACCTCGAGCGCGCGCAGCTGGGTCACGTGGTCCTCGCGACGACGGTCCGCCAGGATGCCCGCGTGCACGCGCGGGTGCAGCGTCTTCACGCGGCCGTCCAGGCACTCCTGGAACCCGGTGACCTCGGCGACCTCGGTCACCGGCACGCCGGCGGCGGCGATGCGCTGGGCGGTGGAGCCGGTCGAGACGATCTGCACGCCCGCGGCGTGGAGCCCGGTGGCGAGCTCCTCGAGGCCGGTCTTGTCGTACACGGAGATCAGGGCCCGCTTCAGGGGCACCGTGTCCAGGACGGTGGTGATGGGCTGGGCAGAGGTCACGAGGGGGCGCTCCTTCGAGGGGGTCCGGGTGCGTCCCCCAGCATAGGCCGGGCCGCATAATGGCCCAGGCGTCCGCGTGACGGACCGCCCCCCACTCCACCCGACGAACGGGAGCCGACCATGTCCTCCGCCACCCCACCCCGCCCCAGCGCCGACGGCGCGCACCCCGGACCCGGGCCCGACGTCGTCGCCCCCGACGCCGCCCTGCCCACCGGCGAGGCGGTCGTCCAGGAGCTGCCGTGGCGCTGGTCCGTCCAGGGCCGCATCTTCCTGATCGGCGGCCTGGGCTTCATGTTCGACGCATGGGACGTCACGCTCAACGGCGTGATGATCCCGCTGCTGCGCGAGGAGTGGGCCCTGGACAAGGCGGACGCCGCGTGGATCGGCACCGCCAACCTCATCGGCATGGCCGTGGGCGCGTTCCTGTGGGGCACCATCGCGGACCGCATCGGCCGCAAGGCGGCGTTCGCGTGGACGCTCGCGATCTTCTCCGTGTTCACGATCGCGGGCGCGCTGACGGACTCCCTGCTGTGGTTCGCGCTGTTCCGCTTCGTGGCCGGCATGGGCCTGGGCGGCACGATCCCCGTGGACTACGCGCTCGTGGGCGAGTTCACCCCGCGCCGGCTGCGCGGCCGCGTCCTGGCCGCGATGGACGGCTGGTGGCCCGTCGGCGCCGCGCTGTGCGGCCTCGTCTCCGCCTGGCTCGTGGGCACGTGGGGCGACTGGCGCCTGCCCCTGCTGGCCATGGTCCTGCCGGCCCTGCTCGTGTTCGTCGTGCGCCTGGGCATCCCCGAGTCCCCGCTGTTCCTGATGAGCCGGGGCCGCGAGGCGCAGGCCCGCGCCGTCATCGACCGCATGGTGGCGGCCACCGGCGCACCCCGCCGGCCCTACGCGATGCCCCCGGCCGAGCCGGCCCGCTCCGGCGGCGTCGGCGCACAGCTCGCCGCGGTCTGGCGGTTCTCCCCGCGGATCACCGCGGTCGCCTGGGCCCTGTTCGTGGCCATCATGCTCGTCTACTACATCGCGCTGCAGTGGCTGCCGACGTTCCTCATCGACGCCGGCTACGCGGAGGGCCGCGCCTTCATCATGACCTCCGGCATGGCCGCGGCCGGCCTGCTCGGCGTGGTCGTGGCCACCGTGCTGATCGAGGTCACCGGCCGCCGCTGGCTGCTGGCCGTCAGCGCCGTCGTCGCGAGCGCCCTGACCGTCTGGCTGGCGAGCGTGCTGGACGTGCCCGCCGCGGTGCTGCCGCTCGTGCTGACGTTCGGCTTCGTGGTGCAGGTCGCGATCCCGGTGCTCTACACGTACGTCTCCGAGCTGTACCCGACGACGCTGCGCGCCTCCGGCTTCGGCTGGGCGTCGGCGGCCTCGCGGGTGGGCGCGGGCCTGGGCCCGCTGCTCTTCGTGGGCACGCTGGTCCCCGCCCTCGGGCTGCCGGGGGCGTTCGCCGTCACCGGCGGGCTCGTGGTCCTGGCCTGCGCGGCGATGCTGGCGCTGGCCCCGGAGACCCGCGGCCGCACCCTCGAGGTCAGCGCCGACTGAGCTCGCCGAGCACGCGCAGCAGCAGGGCCCGCTCCTGGACCTTGATGCGCTCGTGCAGCTCGGCCTCGGTGTCCGTGTCCAGCACGGGCACCGCGGCCTGCGCGAGGATCGGGCCGGTGTCCACGCCCGCGTCCACCACGTGCACGGTGCAGCCGGTGACCTTCACCCCGTGCGCCAGCGCGTCCCGGACGCCGTGGGCCCCCGGGAAGGAGGGCAGCAGGGCCGGGTGGGTGTTGAGGATGCGGCCCTCGAACCGCTCGAGCAGCGGGGCGCCCAGGATCCGCATGAACCCGGAGCACACCACCCAGTCCGGCGCGTAGGCGACGACGGCGTCCGCGAGCGCCTCGTCCCACGCGCGCCGGTCCGCGTGGTCCTTCGGGGACACCACGAACGTCTCGATCCCGTGGGCGCGGGCACGCTCCAGGCCGCCGGCGTCGGCGACGTCGGCGCCCACCGCGGCGATCTCCACGTCCAGGGCGCCGGAGGCGACGGCGTCGAGGACGGCCTGCAGGTTGGTGCCGGAACCGGAGACGAGGGCAACGATGCGCATGCGCCCATCGTAGGGTGAGGGGGTGTCCGCCCCCGTTCCCTCCTCCCCGCCCCGCCCGCCGCAGGGCGCCCCGGATCCCGGCCGCGTGCGCACCGGCCGTGCCCTGCTGTGGCAGTCCGTGGCGCTGCTGGGGATGGTGCTCTCCTTCTCCCTCGTGCTGCCGTGGAAGCTGATCGCCCTCGCGCTGGGGCTGGTCGCCCTCGTGCTCGGCGTGCGCGTGTGGGTCACGAGCCGCGGCGCCGAGCGCTCGGGGCTGCCCCGCGCGGTGGCGTCCGCCGGCATGGCGATGGCGCTGATGGGCATGACGACGGCGGCGCTGCCGCTGCTCGCGTGGGACGCGACGGTCCAGCTCGAGCAGTGCGGCGCCTCCGCGCTCACCGTGCGGGCGCAGCAGGCGTGCGCGGACGAGTTCACCCGTCAGGTGGAGGAGCGCACGGGGGTGCCCCAGCTGCGGCCCTGAGCCGCGGGCGTCAGTCCCGCGCCCGGCGCGGGGACGGCCGGTC
>NZ_KV825451.1:0-2556 GCF_001816085.1 Micrococcus sp. HMSC31B01 | reverse complement strand
CCTGGGCGCCCACGGACGGCACGCGCGCGCGGCCGGGGCGCAGCCCGCCGGCCAGGGAGAACACGACGGCGACGACGGCGCCCGTCAGCAGCCCGCCCACGTGCACCTGCCAGGCCACCCCGGGCAACAGGAACGAGAACACGAGGTTCAGGCCGATCAGCACGGCGATCGAGCGCACCTGCCCGCCCCGCACCCGGGTGAGCAGGAACAGGGCAGCGAACATGCCGTACACGGCGCCGGACGCCCCGACGACGGGCTGCAGCGGGTCCGAGACCCACAGTGCGAACACCGCACCGCCCACGGCGGAGAGCACGTAGAGGGCGACGAACCGCCACCAGCCCAGCGCGGGCTCGAGCACGCGCCCGATCACCCACAGCGCGAGCATGTTCAGCAGCAGGTGCGTGGGGCCGGAGACGTCGTGCACGAGCGCGTAGGAGGCCATCCGCCACGGCTCCATGCCGTACGGGGACGTGTAGAGCCCGGCGTACCAGAGCGCCTCGGTCACGCCGGACGCCTGATCCCGGGTCATCCACTGCGCCGCGTAGACCACCGTCGTGACCGCCAGCAGGATCCAGGTGACGGGCGAGGCGGCGAAGCCCGTCCGCCGTCGGGCCGGGACCGTCGCGGCGGCGCCGGCGGCGGGAGCCGCCGTCGGACCGGGACCGGCCACGACGCCGGACGCACAGTCCACGCAGACCGGCCCGGCCGCGGAGCCGGGACGCTGGCAGTCGAGGCACGCGGGGCGCCGGCAGACGGCGCAGCGCACATACGCCGCACGGCCCGGATGCCGCGGGCACACCGGGGGTGTGCCGTCCGCGGAGTCCGGGCCGTGCGGGTCAGAGGGGGTGGTGCTCACCGAGGGGCTGCTCAGGCCTCGTCGATGTCGATGGACTCGATGACGACGTCCTCGAGCGGGCGGTCACGGGGATCGGTGGCGACGGCGTTGAGCTCGTCCACGACCTTCTGGGAGGCCTCGTCCTTCACCTCGCCGAAGATGGTGTGCTTGCCGTTGAGCCAGCCGGTGGGCACGGAGGTGATGAAGAACTGCGAGCCGTTGGTGCCGGGGCCGGCGTTGGCCATGGCCAGCAGGTAGGGGCGGTCGAACTGCAGCTCGGGGTGGATCTCGTCGCCGAACTGGTAGCCGGGGCCGCCGATGCCCATGCCGAGCGGGTCGCCGCCCTGGATCATGAAGTCCTTGATGATGCGGTGGAACACGGTGCCGGAGTACAGCGGGGCGCCGTTGTTCTTCTCACCGGTCTGCGGGTGGGTCCACTCCTGCTCGCCGGTGGCGAGGCCCACGAAGTTCTTCACGGTCTTCGGGGCGTGGTTGCCGAACAGCTCGACGACGATGTCGCCGTGGTTCGTGTGGATGGTCGCGGTGTGCGTCTTGTTCGCCATGCGCCCCATTGTTCCATCCGCGGCGGCGGGCCGTCCGGATCCCGCCGTCCGGGGTCGGGATCTTCCGCGATCGGCGTACGCACTCCCGGCGTGCCGGGACCCGTGCCACGGCGGGGGTCGGCCACTAGGCTGGGCCTCGAGGACCACCGCGTTCAACGACCATCCAGAACCCACGGGAGGCATCACATGGCCCGCAAGACCCTGCACGACGAGATCCAGCACGACGGCGGCGCGAACGCGTTCGTCGCACGCCAGGCGGAGAATCTGCGCCACTGGGCCGCCCCGAGGGTGGAGTCCACCCGCGCCTGGAGCGAGGTGGCGGCGGCCTACGGGCTGATCGGCGGCTCCGCCGCGGCCGAGGAGGGCCGCCGCAAGGCCCAGGACGCCAAGAAGGAGTACGGCCCCGTGGTCGAGCGCGGGGCGCGGAAGGCCGGCGAGGCCGTCGCGCACCAGTACGGGCTGCTGGCCCCCGCCGTCGCCAAGGGCGTGGACACCGTCCAGGACTTCCTCGAGCACCTGCAGGCCCAGGCGCAGGACGCCGGCCACGAGGTGCAGCAGCAGTTCGCCGCGGCGCGCAAGGACGCTGAGAAGGCCGCGAAGAAGGGCCGCCGTCGTGGGGGCCGCAAGGCCAAGCAGCTGCGCCGGGACGGCCGCCAGGCCGCCAAGGGCCTGCGCAAGGACGCGAAGAAGGCCGCCAAGGGCGCCCGCAAGGACGCGCAGCGGTCCGCCGCCCTGTTCAGCGACCGCGCCGGCCAGGCCAAGGACGCCGCCGCCGCGGGCGGCCTGACCCTCGCCGGCCTCCTCGCCACGGGTCTGTCCGCGCTGCAGGAGCAGGGCGGGAAGGTGGCCCCGCAGGTGCAGGCCCGCCTGGCCGACGCCGGCGACTACGCCCAGCGCCGCAAGGAGGAGGTCCTCCCCGTGGCCGCCGCCCGCCTGGCCGACGGCGCCGCGCACGCCCGCAAGACCGCCCACGACGTCGAGGTCCCGGACGCCCTGGAGCAGGCCCTGATCAAGCTCACCGGGGACAAGGCGATCGTGAAGCGCCTGCGCCAGGGCGCCGAGCAGTACGCCGGCGCCGCCGAGAAGGACCTGAACCGTGCCGCCGGTCGCCGGGCCTCCCGCTCGGGCGGCCGCGCCTGGATCGTCGCGGGCATGGCG
>NZ_KV825450.1:0-1235 GCF_001816085.1 Micrococcus sp. HMSC31B01 | reverse complement strand
CGGCCCGTGCGCACGGCCTCGCGCATGAGCGCGGCGACGTCCTTGCGCTGCGCGGGCGTCTTCACCTGCACCACCTGGGGCAGGGCGGCGCCGGCCACCGGCTCGACCGGCCCGGCGACGTCGTCCACCGTGATGCGGCGCAGCTGCGCCTTGTCCGTCACGACGCCGACGCGCGGGTTCTGGAGGTTGCCGGCGGGGAACACGACGACGGCCCGGCCGAGCGCGCGGCCGGCGTCGAGCTCGACGACGTCCCCGACCGCGAGGTTCGCGAGCGAGTCCTTCACGGCGGCCAGGTGGGCCCGACGGCGCCCCTGCGAGCCGGACTTCTCCGCGGCCGCGAGCTCCTTGCGCAGGGTGAGGTACTCGGCGAAGTCGCCGAGGTGACACTGCATGGCCTCCTCGTACTTCTCGAGGCTGGCCTGCTTCGAGCGGACCTCGCGGGCCAGCCCCACCACGGAGCGGTCCGCCTGGAACTGGGCGAACGAGGACTCGAGGATGCCCCGTGCCCGCTCCGCCCCGACCTGTGCCAGCAGGTTCGCGGACATGTTGTACGTGGGCCGGAACGAGGAGCGCAGCGGGTAGGTGCGGCGCGAGGCCAGGCCCGCGACGGCGGCCGGGTCCAGCCCGGGACGCCACATCACCACGGCATGGCCCTCGACGTCGATCCCGCGGCGGCCCGCCCGGCCCGTCAGCTGGGTGTACTCCCCCGGCGTGATGTCGACGTGGTTCTCGCCGTTGAACTTGACCAGCTTCTCGATCACGACGGAGCGGGCCGGCATGTTGATGCCGAGGGCGAGGGTCTCCGTGGCGAACACGGCCTTGAGCGCGCCGGCGGCGAACAGGTCCTCGACGGCCTCCTTGAACGGGGGCAGCATGCCGGCGTGGTGGGCCGCGAAGCCCCGGGACAGGCCGTCCCGCCACGCCCAGAACCCGAGGATCTCCAGGTCCTCGACGGGCAGCAGACGCGCCGCCTCCTCGACCCGCTCGGCCACGAGCGCCTTCTCCCGCGCCGTGGTGAGGTCGAGCCCGGCCCGCAGGCACTGTTCCACCGCGGCGTCGCAGCCGGTCCGGGAGAAGATGAAGGTGATGCACGGCAGCAGCCCGTCGCGGTCCAGGGCCCGGATCATCTCCGGGCGCGACGTGGACAGCCGCGGTCCGCGCCGCTGGCCGCCGTCGTGACCGCCCGGCCGACCGGAGACCGGCCGCTCCCGGTCCAGCGCGGAGGAGCCGGTCCG
>NZ_KV825449.1:0-2899 GCF_001816085.1 Micrococcus sp. HMSC31B01 | reverse complement strand
CGGCCCCGGGGCCGCGCCGCCCCGGGGCCGCGCCGCCCCGTCGCCGGAATCAACCATTCGGTTGACCGGGTCCAGCCGCCGCGGGCGATGTGGCGACCCCTGCCCGCGCGAGACCGTGGAGGCAACCTCAGGACAGACCTCTCCAGGAAAGGACGCGCCCCGTGTTCCTCGCACTCCGCGACCTCCGCTTCGCCACCGGACGGTTCGCCCTCATGGGCTCCGTGGTGGCCCTCATCAGCCTGCTGCTCGTCATGCTCTCCGGCCTCACGGCCGGCCTGGGCGGGCAGAACACCGCCGCGATCGACCGCCTCGGCGAGCAGGGCGTGCAGCGTCTGGTCTTCGGCGGCGCGGCGGGCCAGGAGCCCACCGCGTCGTTCACCCAGTCCGAGTTCACCGTGGCCCAGCGCGACGCGTGGGCGGCCACGGACGGCGTGGCCTCCGTCGAGCCGCTCGGTGTGAGCCAGGGCCGGGCCATCGGCCTCGAGCACCCCGTGGACACGGACCCGCAGGGCCGCGCGGACGTGTCCGGCGAGCCCACCACCGGCGTGGCCACCACCGCGTTCATCGGTCTCACCCCGGGCGGCTCCGACGCGCCGGCCGGCGTCGAGCCCGGGCAGATCGTGCTCAGCCAGGACGTGGCCGACTCCCTCCACGCGCAGGAGGGTGACGCCGTCGCGGTCTCCGGCTTCGTCTACACCGTGGCCGACGTCGTGCCGACCGAGTACTACTCCCACTCCCCCGTGACGTGGCTGGCGCTCGAGGACTGGAACGCCATCTCGCACACCGCCGACGACGCGGTGCTCGGCACCGCCGGCCTGGTGCGCTTCGACGCCGGCGCCGACGTCGACGCCGTGGCCGCCGCCGGTGACGACGCCGCGGGCACCGTCGCCGAGACCGTGAAGGGCTCCTACGCCGCCCTGCCCAGCTACCGGTCCGAGAACGGCTCCCTGATGACCATGCAGGGCTTCCTGTACGGCATCTCGGCGCTCGTGGTGATCGCGTTCCTGTCCATCTGGACGGTGCAGCGCACCCGCGACATCGCGGTGCTCAAGGCCCTCGGCGGCTCGAACGGCTGGGTGCTGAAGGACTCGCTCGCGCAGGCCGCGTTCGTGCTCGTCGGCGGCGTGGCCGTGGGCACCGGGCTGGCCGCCGTGATCGGCGCGTTCGCGGGGCGGGCCGTCCCGTTCGAGCTCTCGTGGGCCACCACCGCGGTGCCCGCCGCCGGGGTCCTCGTGCTCGGCATGCTCGCCGCCGTCATCGCGGTCTACCGCGTCACCCGGATCGACCCGCTGGTCGCCCTCGGCGGCAACTGACCGCCCCGACGACGGCGCCGCCCGGCGCCGTCGTCCCCCTCGGCTCCGCCTCGCCCCCGCCTGGAGAAAGGACCTCCCCATGACCACCCTCACCGCCCCGCAGGCCGACCTCGACGCCCTCCGCACCCCCGCCGCCGCGGCCGACGCCACCCCCGCGCTGTCCGTGCGCGACCTCGTGCTGGAGTACCCGGACGGCGAGCGCGGCGTGCTGCGCGCCCTGGACGAGGTGAGCCTGGACCTGCTCCCCGGCACGTTCACCGCGATGGTCGGCCCGTCCGGCTCGGGCAAGTCCTCCCTGCTGGCGGTGGCCGCGGGCCTGGTGACGCCCACCTCCGGCAGCGTGTCCGTCGCCGGCCGCGAGATGGCCGGGCTGTCCCGGAAGGAGCGCACCGCGCTGCGCGGCCAGGAGATCGGCATGATCTTCCAGCAGCCCAACCTCATCCCGTCCCTCACCGCGGCCGAGCAGCTCGAGCTGACCGTGCACCTGGACCGCGACGCCACCCGCGCCGACCGCAGGGCCGCCAAGGCGCGGGCCCTGGAGCTGCTCGAGCGTGTGGACCTGGCCGACCAGGCCGGCAAGCGCCCGCACCAGCTCTCGGGCGGCCAGCGGCAGCGCGTGAACATCGTGCGCGCGCTCATGGCCTCCCCGACGCTGCTGCTCGTGGACGAGCCCACCTCCGCGCTGGACCGCGAGCGCTCGGCCGCCGTCGTGGACCTGCTGGGCACGCTGACCCGCGAGGAGCAGGTGGCGACGCTCATGGTCACGCACGACCACGAGTTCCTCTCCGCCACGGACCGCACCCTGACCATGGTGGACGGGCGGCTCTCCGCGGAGTGAGCCGGTGATGCCGCCGTCCCCGACCCGGCCCACCGGCCCGGACGCCCGGCGCGTCCGGGGCCCTCGCTACCCTGGACCGCATGACCCACGCCACCGTCGCCCCCGCGGGCGAGACCTTCGCCCTGTCCGACGCCGTCGAGCTCGTGGAGACCGTCCGCAACGGCTTCGTCGAGTCCCGGACGGCGGGCGCCGCCGTCGTGACCGGCCCGGACGGGCGGGTGCTGGCCGGGCTCGGCCCCGCGGACGCGCTGATCTACCCGCGCTCCACGCTGAAGCCGTTCCAGGCCGTCGCGTCGCTGCGCCACGGGGCGGCGCTGGAGGGCGAGGCCCTGTCCATCGTGTGCGGCTCGCACCGGGGCACGCTCCGGCACCAGGCGCTGGCCGAGCGCATGCTCGCGGACGCCGGCCTCGACGCGTCCGCCCTGCAGTGCCCGCCGGCCTGGCCCGCGGACACCTCCGAGGTCGTGGCCCAGGTCCGCCGCGACGGCGAGGCCGCCGCCGCGACCCCGCTGGCCTTCAACTGCTCCGGCAAGCACGCCGGCTTCCTCGCGGCCTGCGCGGCATCCGGGCACGACGTCGCCACGTACCTCGACCCGGCGCACCCCCTGCAGCGCGAGGTGGACGCGGTGATCGCCGAATACTGCGGCGAGCCGGTGGCCCACACCGGTGTGGACGGCTGCGGCGCCCCCGCCGCCGTCATCTCGCTGGCGGGCCTGGCCCGCGGCATCGGGCGGGTCGCCGCGGCACC
>NZ_KV825448.1:0-3526 GCF_001816085.1 Micrococcus sp. HMSC31B01 | reverse complement strand
TCACCGGCCTGCTGCCGGACGCCGTCGCCTCCCGCCTGCCCGGCGGGGCCGCGCCCGCGGTGCCGTGGCGGGCCCGCCACACGGCCTACGAGGAGGGCCGCATGTTCCGGGACGAGATGGTCTCCGGCCCTCTCGCCTCCTGGCGGCACACGCACCTGCTCGACGACGCTGCGCCCGGTGAGGCGGACACGGCGGACGGCCGGCGGGGCACGGTCGTGACGGACCACATCGAGTACGCCCTGCCGGGGGAGTCCCTGGTGTCCCGCGTGCCCGGTCTGGGCGCCGCGGCCTCGCGCCGCACCCACGAGGCCTTCGAGGCGGAGCTGGGCCGCCAGTTCGCCTATCGGGCCCGCGTGATGGCCGATGACCTGGACTTCCACGCCGCCCATCCCGGCCCCCTCGTCGGCGGGCCGGCTCGCACGGTCGCCGTGACGGGGTCCGGCGGACTGATCGGCCGGCAGCTCTGTGCCCTGCTCACCACCGGCGGCCACCGCGTCATCCGGCTCGTGCGGAGCCCGAAGAAGGCCGGCGCGCTGGACGCGGCGCTGTGGGACCCCGGCCGGGAGACCGTGGACGAGGACGCCCTGGCCGAGGCCGACGTCGTCGTGAACCTGGCGGGCGAGCCCATCGCCGGCCGGTTCTCGGACGCGCACAAGGAGGCCGTGCACGACTCGCGCGTACGCGGCACGCGCACCCTCGTGGACGCGCTCGCCCGGATCGCCGCACGGGAGGGGGACGACGCGCGGGCGCGGGCGCTCGTGAACGGCTCGGCGATCGGGTACTACGGGGCGGACGCGGGCACGGGCCCGTTCGGCAGCGGCCTCGTCGAGGATCTGGAGCCCGGGGACGACTTCCTCGCCGAGGTCGTCGCGGACTGGGAGGCCGAGGCCCGACGCGCCGAGACGTCCGGCATCCGGGTGGCGATGCTGCGGACCGGCGTGGTCCTGAGCCCGGCCGGGGGCATGCTGCAGCAGGTGCTGCCGCTGTTCCTCGCGGGGCTCGGCGGCCCGGTCGCGACCTCGGGCGGGGAGAGCCACGACGGCAGCCCGTGGCTGAGCTGGATCGGCGCGGATGACATCGCGGGGGCCTTCGCCCACGCGGTGCTCGACGACGGCGTCACCGGCCCGGTCAACGCGGTGGCGCCCGAGCCGGTCACGGCGAAGGAGTTCGCCACCGTGCTCGGGCGGGTGCTGCGCCGGCCCGCTCTCATCCCGGTGCCCGAGGCCGGGCCGCGCCTGCTGCTGGGCGAGGAGGGCCGGGTGGAGACCGTCGCGGCGGACCAGAAGGTCGTGGCGGACCGGCTGGTCTCCTCCGGCTACGAGATGCGCGACCCCGAACTGGAGGGCGCGTTGCGCCACGTCCTCGGGCGGTGACGGGGGTGGGGGCAGCGTCCCACGGGGACGCTGCCCCCGCGGGTCGTCAGTCCTGCAGCGCGCCGGTCTCCCGGATGAGCTGGCCCAGCGCGGTGAACGCGTCGCGGGCCAGCGCCTCCCACAGGGCCAGGGCCAGCTGGGGGAAGCCCTCCTGGAGCGCGACCATCACCTGGGCGGTGAGGACTCGCGCCGTGACCGGCCCGCGCGCGCGGACGGTGGAGGGCTGGCGGCCGGGCTGGCCCAGGGCCATCTCGCCGAACGTCATCCCCGGGGTGAGCAGGGTGCGGCGCACGCGGCGGCTGCCCGTGCCCTGACCCGAGAGCTCCACGGTGCCGGAGACGATCACGTAGATGCCGCCGAACGGCTGGCCGGCGCGGCGGATGATCTGGCCGTCCGAGTAGACCCGCTCGTCCATCATGGACTCGAGCAGACGCGCGTCGTCCGCGGAGAGGTGCTGCAGCAGGGGTGCTACGGCCGCCTCCTGGGCGTCCCGCGGCAGCAGGTGGGGGGCGTGCCGGGAGAGCAGCCGCTGCTCGGCCCACTGGGCGGCCCGCGAGCGGGAGTCGAAGAACACGAACTGCGCGCCCTCGGCGGCGGGGTCCACCCCCTCGGCCTCATCCTGCAGCGGCTCGGGCAGATCCACCTCCACGGACTCCTCGACGGCCGCCATCAGCTCCTTCATCTCCGCGGCGTCCCGGTCCACGACGACGACGTCGAGCCCGTTGCCCAGCGCGCGGGCGAACCACTGGGCCACCAGCAGCCGGGCCGGACGGGAGACGGAGCTGACCGAGCGCATGTCCACCACGAGCGTCTCGAGGACCTCCGGCAGACCGCGGCTGACGCGGGCGATCGCGTCCACCTGGCTGAAGCCGAGGTGACCGCCCAGCTCCATCACGTGCACGGTGTCCGCGAACCGCCCCAGCGCCTCGAGGACGACGGCGCTGCGCACCGTGCCCGAGGGCGCCTGATCGATCCGGTAGTGGGTGCGCAGGGCCGCGCGCGGGGAACCGGTGACCACCGACGGGTGCAGCTCGAAGTCCTCGACGATGGTCCGCAGGGCGGCCATCGCCGCGGCGCCGAGCCCGTTCTCGTCTGTCGTGTCCGACTGCAGCGCCAGACCGAGGTGGCCCGGCACCACCACGAGCACCGTGCCGCCGCGCGTGGACGCCCAGCCGGGCTGGCCGACGTCGTACGCCCACCGGGAGTCCCGGGTGTCCATGCCGCAGGAGTCCATCACGGAGAGCACACCGCGGACCGTCTCCTCGCTCAGCACACGGTCCCCGGTGACGGGGTGGACACCGCCGTGCGCGAGGGTGCCGGCGAGCAGGGCGAGGTCCTCCACGGTCACGGCGGCGGCACGCACCGTGGCGATGTCCTCGAGCAGCGTCTCGGGGTCGGCGTCCAGGGTGTCGAGGGACTTCATCAGCCAGGCAGCGGACCGGGTGTGGTGCTGGGCGCGGTTCTCGGCGCGCGCGGCCGACTCCGTGACGGTGACCTCGCGGTCGAACAGGGCGGAGAGCAGCTGCATCATGCGTGCGGTGCGGTCGCGGCCACCGCGGCCTTTCACCAGGGAGGCCGTGGCCACCGCGCCCGCGTTCTGCAGCGGGTTGTGCGGCAGGCCCGTGACGGCGTCCACCTCGACCCGATGGTCCAGGTCGCGCACGGGGGCGGCTCCCACGCGCTCGCCCACCCGCACCGCGCCGAGGTCCTCGAGGGCCTGCGCGTGGAACAGGGGAGAGGCGAGCGTGGCGAGCGGCACGGGCGTCATGGATCCGGAGACGTAGCGGTGCCCGTCCACCAGGAGCATCGCGACGCCCAGCCCGTCCGGGACCTCCCCCTCGCCCGCGTGGGCCGACGTGAGGCGATCGAGGTGCTCCTGGACGGGTGTGGTCATGGGTCACAGCCTAGTCAGTGGGACGGCCCCGGGACAGCGTGGCGGAGGCGGGCACAATGGGTCCCGATGCCCACCCCCGTCGATCCCGTCACCGTCCCCTCCGCCCTCTCCGCCGCCCTCGGCCGCCTCAGCGCCGGCCTGACGTTCGCCGCCGCCCTGCCCGACCTCGGATCGGCGCTGGACGCGCGCGGGGCGGCCGTCGTCGAGGCGCCCCCGGGCACGGGCAAGACCACCGTGGTCCCGCCCGCGCTCGCGGTCC
>NZ_KV825447.1:0-6150 GCF_001816085.1 Micrococcus sp. HMSC31B01 | reverse complement strand
CCGTCGCAGCCCGCCCGACCGGCGCCGCGGGCCGCATCGAGCGCCGCGGCGTCATCGCCTCCGTCACACTGCCCGGCGCGGACGAGGCGACCGTCTTCCGCGCGGTCTTGGCCGACCGCCTGCCCGCGCCCGGGAGCATGGCGCCCGCGGAGACGCTGCAGCTGGTCTGGCACGGGCGGCGCCGCGTGCCCGGTGTCATGCCGGGGGAGTGGCTGACGGTCCGCGGCCGCGTCACCCAGATGGACGGCGTGCCCACCCTGCACAACCCCGAGTTCGACCTGGTCGACGCGCCCGAGGCCACGCGCTGAGCACGGCCCCGAGAGGAGAGCCCATGACCGAGCCGCGTGGCCCCGTCACCGCCGCCCCGGACGGGGCCGGCCCCCTGCCGTCTCGAGCCCGCCTGGACGAGCGCGGCCGCCTCGACGCGCTGGGCAGCGTCGGTGGCTGGCGCGGCATCGTCGAGGCCTCCCTGCCCACCCTCGTCTACATGGTCGGCTACGTCGCCACCCAGCAGGTGTGGCCCTCCGGCGTGGCGGCCGTCGCGGTCGCACTCGTGCTGGGCGTCGCGCGCCTCGTCCAGCGCCAGTCGCCGGTCCAGGTGCTGGCCGGCCTCGCCGTCGTCGTCCTGTCCGTCGTGGTCTCCCTGACCACCGGCCAGGCCCGCGACTACTACCTGTGGGGCTTCGTCACCAACGCCGCCTACGGCCTCGCGTTCGCGGTGTCCGTCCTCGTGGGCTGGCCCGCGGCGGGCCTGGTGCTCGGCCTCGTGCGCGCCGAGGGCACCCGCTGGCGGGCCCACCGGCGTCGGCGCCGCGCCTACGCCGCGGCCACCTGGATCCTCGTGGCCGTGTTCGCGCTGCGCCTGGCGGTGCAGGTGCCCCTCTACCTCGGGGACGCCGTCACCGCGCTCGGGGTGGCCCGCCTGGTGATGGGCCTGCCGCTCTATGCCCTGGGGCTCTGGCTCGCCTGGTCCGTCAGCTCGCCCGGTCAGGACGACGGCGTGCCGGCAGACTCCGCCGCCTCCGAGCGTCCCTGAGCGCGGCCCTCGCCGACGAGGAGGCGACGCAGGGCCGGCTCGGCGGAGCCGGCGGCCAGGAAGAAGAGCTCGTCGCCCACCTCCAGGACCTCGTCCGCCGACGCCTGCCGGGGGGCGCCGTCGCGCACGACCGCCACGAGCGGAGCCTCCTGCGGCCAGGACACGGTGCCGATGCGCCGGCCCTCGAGCCAGTGCTCCGCCGGGACCCGGAACTCGGACAGCGCCGCGCCGCCGGCCTCCAGTCTGAGCAGGCGCACGAGGTCCCCGGTCTCCACGGCCTCCTCCACGAGCGCCGTCATGATCGAGGGGGTGGACACGGCCACGTCCACGCCCCACGACTCGTCGAAGAGCCAGTCGTTGAGCGGGTTGTTGACGCGGGCCACGGTGCGGCCGACCCCGAACTCCGAGCGGCTCAGCAGGGAGCACACGAGGTTGACCCGGTCGTCGCCGGTCGCCGCGACGAGCACGTCCGCCTCCAGGGCGCCGCACTGCTCGAGCACGGCCAGGTCGCACGCATCCCCGAGGACGAGGCGGGCGCCGCCGACGTCGGCCTTGCGGGCCGCGTCCGTGCGCGCCTCGACGACGACCACCTCGTGGCCGTGCGCGTGCAGCTCCCGCGCGATGGAGGCGCCCACGGCGCCGGCTCCGGCGATGACGGCCCTCATGCCCGTCCCTCCTCGTCCTCGTCCGTGCCGTCCGGCACGCGTGCCTCGCCCTGCAGGGCGGCCTCCACCTGGTCCCGGCGGTCCACCGGGTAGACGGCGTGCAGCACGTCGCCCTCCTGCAGGCGGTCGCCCGACCGGGGCAGCTGGCCGTCGCCGAGCCGGGTGAGGTAGGCGATGCGCATCCCCACCGAGGACTCGACGTCGGTCAGCCGACGGCCCCACCACGAGGAGTGGGGGACCAGCTCGGTCACGAGCAGCCGGCCGGAGGCGTCACGGTGCTCCGCGTCGGCGGTGCCGGCCGGCAGCAGCCGGCGCAGCACCTGGTCGGCCGTCCACTGGATCGAGGCGACCGTGGGGATGCCGAGGCGCTGGTACAGCCGGGCCCGGTCGGCGTCGTAGATGCGCGCCACCACGTGGTCCACGTGGAAGGTCTCGCGGGCCACGCGGGCGGCGATGATGTTCGTGTTGTCGTCCGCCGTCACGGCCGCCAGGCCCTGCGCGCGGTCGATGCCGGCGGCGAGCAGTGCGGAGCGGTCGAAGCCCACGCCGGCCACGAGCTCGCCGGAGAAGCCGGGAGCCAGCCCCTCCACGGTCCGCGGGTCGCGGTCCACGAGGGCGACGCCGTGACCGGCCGCGTCCAGCGCGGCCGCCAGCCGGGTGCCCACCCGTCCGCCGCCGACGATCACGTAGTGGGCCATGCCCGTCCCTGCCTCTCGTGCGGTGCTCCGTGCGCCGGGGAGCCGACGCGCGCTCCATCCTCGCATCCGGCGGGCACGTCCGGGAGCATCCGCGTCGCCGCGGCGCCCGGGCCCGGCGGGGGTACCGTGGTGCGGTGGCCACGCTGTCCTCCCTCCTGCGCCGCGGCCTCCTCGGTCGCCCCGTCACGTCGCACGCCGCCGACGAGCCCCGCATGAACCGGTGGCGGGCGCTGCCCGTGACCTCGTCGAACGCCCTGTCCTCCCTCGCCTACGCCCCGGACGAGGTCATCCTCACCCTGGTCGCCGCCGGCACGTCCGCGCTCGCGCTCGGACCCGCCGTCGGCTGGGCCGTCGTCGCGGTGATGCTGCTCATCGTCGTGTCCTTCCGCGCCGCGGTCGCCGCCGTTCCGCACGGCGGCATCTACCACATGGCCGGCACGAAGCTGGGCCCGAGGGCCGGCGTCGTCGCCTCGGCCGCACTCCTGCTGGACTTCGTGTTCACCGCCGCGGTCTCCGTGGCCGCGTTCGCCCACTTCGTGGCGGCGCTGGCCCCCGGACTCACCGTCGGCAGCCGTGTGCTGGTGGCCTCGGCCGCGCTCGTGGGCGTGCTGCTGGCCGCGCTCCGCGGGGTGCGGCTGTCTCGGTGGGTGCTGCCCGTGCTCGTGAGCGTGTTCGTCGCCCTGACCGCGCTGCTCGTCCTGGCGGGCCTGTGGCAGGAGGGCCGTGGGCTGCTCGGCGCGGCGCCGACGGCCGGGTGGACGCAGGAGGGCGTCGGGGTCGGCGGGACCGTCGGCACCGTGGCGACGGCGCTGCTCGCCCTGCGCGCGTTCAGCGCGGGATCCGTGCTGCTCACCGGCGTCGAGGTGCCGGTCTCGAGCACCCGCCTGATGGCCCGGCCGGCCGTGCCCACGGTGCGGTGGGTGCTCACCGTGATGGCCCTCACCCTCGGCGCGCTGACCGTGGGCGTCATGCACCTGGCCCAGCGCACCGGCGTCGTCGTCGGGCTGGAGCTGGAGAACCTCCGGGACGCCGCGGGTGCCGAGGTCACGCCCGACCGCGCCCCCGCCCCCGTGCTCGCCCAGCTCGCGGACACCGTGTACGGCCCGGGCAGCATCCTGTCCGTCGCCACCATCGCGGCCACCGCCCTGCTCCTGCTGTTCGCGGCCAAGTCGGCGTTCCGCTCGTTCCCCGCCCTGGCCGCGCGCGTGGCCGAGGACGGCTACCTGCCCCGGCAGCTGAGGGTCCGCAGCGACCGGCTGGTGCACACGTGGAGCGTCCTCGGGATGGGAGCCGTGGCCCTCTCGCTCGTGGTGCTCTTCGAGGCCCGGACCGCCCTGCTCGTGCAGCTCTACGTCATCGGCGTGCTGCTGGCCTTCACGCTCGCGCAGGCCGGCATGCTGCGGCTGTGGCGCCGCCGGCTCGTGCACACACCGGGCTCCCGGGCCCGCGCGGCCGTCCGGCTGCGCCTGATCATCACGGCGGTGGCCTGGGTGGTCACGGCGCTGGCGGGGGTCGTCGTCCTGGTCACCCGCTTCACGCAGGGGGCGTGGGTGGCGCTGCTGGCGATCGTGCTCGGCTCGCTGGTGATGGGGCGGATCCGCCGCCACTACGCGGACGTGGACCGCGAGCTCGCACCGGACCCCCAGGACGACGCGCGGGCCCTGCCCTCGCGGGTCCACGTGGTGGTCGTCGTGACCACGCTGGACCGGCCGGCGCTGCGGGCGCTGGCCTACGCCCGCGCGTCGCGGCCGTCCTCCCTCGAGGCCGTCGTCGTGGACGCCGAGCGCGCCGCCACCCTGGAGGTGATCGACGCCTGGGAGCGTGCCGGCCTGCCGATGTCGCTCACCGTGATCGCCTCGCCCTACCGCGACACGGTGGCCCCCCTGGTGCGGCATGTGCGCGAGCACCGACGCCGCTCCCCGCGGGACCTGACCATGGTGTTCATCCCGGAGTACGTGGTGCGGCCGGGCTGGCGCACGCTCCTGCACAACCGGACCGCCACCCGTCAGACGCGGCGGCTGCAGCGGGAGCCGGGCGTGATGGTGGGCTCGGTGCCGTGGCAGGTTCACGAGGGCCAGGGCTCCTGACCGCCCCGGCGCCCCGGCGAACGGCGGATGACGCCGTCCGACGGCGCGCCCACGATCGAGGCGACACAGCCGCATCGGTCTGCAAGGATGGTGATGATCTGACCAGTCGATGCTCAGGGCAAGACCTGAAGCGCGCTGCGATGCGAGAGGAGCCAGACATGGCAGTCGTCGACACGTCCACAGACGTCACCGGGATCGGGAGGACCATCGAGGTGGAGGTCGGGGCCATGGCCCACGGCGGCCACTGCGTGGCCCGGCACGAGGGGCGGGTCGTCTTCGTGCGCCACGCCGTGCCCGGCGAGAAGGTCCGGGTGGCCCTGACCGAGGCCGAGGACGGGGCCCGCTTCTGGCGCGGCGACGTCGTGGAGGTGCTGCGGCCCTCTGAGTTCCGGCGCATCCACCAGTGGAAGCTCGCAGACATGCTGCGCGCCCACGCCTCGGGCCGCCCGCCCGTGGGCGGCGCCGAGTTCGGCCACATCGTGGTCCCGCACCAGCGCCGGCTCAAGGCCCAGGTCTTCCGGGACACGGTGCACCGCATCGCCGACCTCGCGGTGGAGCCGGAGGTGTGCTTCGCCGGCTCCGAAGATGAGCCCACCGGCCAGCGCTGGCGCACCCGCAACGCGTTCGCGGTGACCCCCCAGGGGCACATCGCGATGCACGCCTACCGTTCGGCGACCCTCCTGCCCGTGCGCAACATGCCGCTCGGCGTGCCGGCCCTCGATGCGCTCGCCCTGTGGGACTGGGACTTCACCGGAGCCGCCCGCGTGGACGTCGCGACGCCGGCCTCCGGCTCCCGCCCCCTCGTGCTGGTGACGCCCACCCCGCAGACGCGGGCAGACGAGGTCAAGCTCGGCCGGCTGCGCACCCGGATCCGCCAGGCGGCCAACGCGTGCGACGTGGACGTCTCCACCGGCCTGGCCCTGCCCGGCCCGAAGCGGTTCCAGCCGGTCAAGGTCGAGCGCATCACCGGCAAGACCTGGGTCGAGGAGACCGTGGAGTCCGAGCGCGGCGGCACCAAGCGCTTCCGCGTCACGGGCGACGGCTTCTGGCAGGTCCACCAGCACGCCCCGGCCACCCTCGTGGACGCGGTGCTCGAGGACGCGCGCGTCGAGCCGGGCCAGGTCGTGGCCGACCTCTATGGCGGCGCCGGCCTGTTCAGCGCCTACCTGGCGGACGCCGTGGGCCCCGAGGGCCGCGTGTACTCGGTGGAGGCCTCCCGCCAGGCCTCGAAGGACGCCCGCCGCAACCTGCACGACCAGCCGCAGGCCTCAGTGCTCAACGGCCCCACGGACAAGGTGCTCGGCAGCTGGCTGAAGTACCCCGAGCGCCCCGTGGCCGACGGCGGCCTCGGCGGTGCCGCGCTGGACACCGTCGTCCTGGACCCGCCGCGGGCCGGCGCGGGGCGGCGGGCGATCGAGCGCATCCTCGCGCTCGAGCCGGGCCGCATCGTGTACGTCTCGTGCGACCCCGCCTCGTTCGCCCGCGACCTGGCGTGGCTGCGCGACGGCGGCTACGAGGTGGAGCGCGCCCGCGTGTTCGACCTCTACCCGGACACGCACCACCTCGAGTCGGTCACCGTGCTGGTGCCGGCCGCCCAGAGCACACCGGCCGCGGCCGTCGTCGAGATCTGATCCGGCGCCCGCGCGGCGGCCTCCGGGCCGCCG
>NZ_KV825446.1:0-1543 GCF_001816085.1 Micrococcus sp. HMSC31B01 | reverse complement strand
CCCAGGGTGGTGGCGGCGTCGTCGGCCACGAGGACGTGGACGCGCGTGGCGCCGTACTCCCCCAGACGGGCGACGGCGGCGTCCCTGCCCTCCGCGCCGGTCACGAGGACGGCCTCGGGCACGCCCACGGTGGCGGCGGCGCCGAGGAGCTCGGCCACGATCGGGCGGAGCGCTCCGTCCGCGCCGATCTCGGCGTGCACCAGCACGGTCTGGCCGCTGTTCGCGGCGTCGGTCTGCGTCGTCATCTCGGTCTCCTCCACGTTCGCGCTCACACGAGCCCCCGACCCGCGAGGAACTCCACCAGCCGCTCGGCGGCGGTGCCGTCGTCGGTGACCTTCTCGCCCGCGGCACGCTCGGGACGCGTGTCCGCCGAGACCATCACGGAGCGGTAGGCGGCCTCGGCCGGGCCCGCGGCGATGCCGAGGTCGGCCAGGGACAGCACGGTGAGCGGCTTCTTCTTGGCCGCCATGATGTTCTTGAAGTTCGGGAACCGCGGCTCCGCGGTCTTCTCCGTCAGGCCCGCCACGGCGGGCAGGGCGACGGCGGCGCGCACGTCCGCGTCCGAGGTCGCCACGGTGCCGGTCAGCTCGCCGTCGGCCAGCTCGGGGGCCTCGGCGTGCGGCAGGTAGGGCCGCTCCAGGAGCTCGGCGACCATGGCGGGCACCACGCCGGTGCCTCCGTCCGTGGACAGCGTGCCGGCGAGCACGAGGTCGGCGCCCTCCTTCTCGACGGCCGCGGCGATCACGCGAGCCGTCTGCACGGCGTCCGAGCCGACGAGTGCGTCGTCGGTGATCTGCACGGCGGAGTCCGCGCCCATGGCCAGCATCTTGCGCAGGGTCTTCGAGGAGTCCTCGGGGCCCACCGTCAGGGCCACGACCTCGATGTCCGCGCCGGCGTCCCGCCAGCCCAGGGCGACCTCCATGACGCGCTCGCTGATCTCGTCCGGCACGGGCTCGGCCGCGCCGTCGCGCACCACCCAGCCGGTCTCCAGGCTCAGCTCACGCTCCTGCCACGTGTCCGGCACCTGCTTGGCCAGCACCAGGATCTTCACGGCCTCTCCTCCTTGGGTCGCGGTCTCGCCCCGGGGCCTCCGCCCCGAGCGCGGCGACTTACGCTACAGACTACGGGTCCGCGCACATCCGGGCCGCATGACCCCCGCGCGGGAGCGGCCGGGGCCGCCGTCGTCGGCCCGCGCGTCCGGACCATGATCGCCCGAACCGAGGAGGCACCGTGAGCCCCGCCGCCCCGTCCGCCGAGCCGCCGGTCGCCGAGGACCGGCCCCGGGTCCCGGCGGTGCCCGCCTCCTCCCTCGTGCTGGTCCGACCCGGGGCCGACGGCGAGACCTCGGTGTTCACGGTCCGCCGCGCCGGGACCATGGCCTTCAGCGCCCACGCCACGGCCTTCCCCGGCGGCCGCGTGGACCCCGCGGACGACCTGCCGGACCGGCTGTGGGAGGGCACGGATCTGGCCGACTGGGGCCGGCGCCTGGGGCTGCCGCACGAGCCCGCGGACGCCCACGGCACCCTCGCGGAACTCGACCCCG
>NZ_KV825445.1:0-7238 GCF_001816085.1 Micrococcus sp. HMSC31B01 | reverse complement strand
CGGCGTCCGTGGCGGCGAGGTCCTCGAGGGCGGCGGCGATCGCCGGCAGCGCGGCCTCGTCGCCGGCGAGCAGGTGCCAGTCGGCGGTGGGGTCGGGCCGGTAGGCGCCGCCGGGACCCAGGAACGCGACCTGCTGCCCCACCGGCTCGGACGCCGCCCACGCCCCGGCCAGGCCACCGTCGTGCCCGGGGGCGGCGCCGCCGTCGGACGCACCGTGGACCACGAAGTCGACATCCATGGTGCGGGCGGCCGCGTCCATGTGGCGCACCGTGTAGGTGCGGCGGACCGGCAGCTGCTCCGGGGCGAGGCGCTCGCGGAGGGCGTCCAGGTCGTACGGGGGCTCGAGGCCGAGCGCGGGGTCGGCGAAGAGCAGCTTCACGTACTGGTCCGTGGCGCCCTTCTCCGCCCAGCGGGCATGGACGGCGTCGAACTGCTCACCGCCGAGGGTCAGGCGCACGAGGTGCGGGGTGAGCCGGCGGGCGGCCACCACGGTGAGGACGGTCTGGGGCCGGGCCATGCGGGCCTCCTGGGGTCGGGGCGGGGTCTGCGCGGGTACGCGTCCCCCACTCTCCCACGACGAGACGGATTAGCGCACGTCAGCGTGACGTTTTCCCGTGGCGTCGGGGTCAGCGGAACCGGGCCCCCCGGTGGTCCTCCGGCAGCAGCGGTCCCCCGCCGGCCACGTTCTCGCGCAGGGTCCGCCCCGCCTCGGGCTCACGCAGCAGGCCGCGCCGCCGCAGCTCGGGGCTCACGAGCCGGGCGAACCGCTCGAGGTCCGTCGGGCGCACGGCCGCCGAGATGTTGAAGCCGTCCACGCCCGTCTCGCGGTGCCAGCGCTCGAGCTCATCGGCCACGGTGGCCGGGGACCCCACGATCACCGGCCCCCGCCCGCCCACGCTCACGAACTCCGCCACCTCGCGCACCGTCCAGCGACGGTCCGGCGACTGGGTGGTGAACGCGGCCAGCGCCGTCCGCGAGGCCTCGCTCTCCACGTGCTCCAGCTCGGCGTCCGGGTCCAGGCCGGACAGGTCCACCCCCGTCCAGCCGCCGAACAGCGCGAGCGCGGACTCCACGTCCACGTGTTCGTGGTACTCGGCCAGCCGCGCCTGCGCCTCCTCGTCCGTGTCCGCGACGACGACGGTCACCATCGCCAGCACGCGGATCGCGTCCTCGGGGCGGCCGGCCTCCCGCAGGCCCTCGCGGGTCTGCTCGACGAACCGCCGCACGTGCGCCGTCGTCGGGCCGATGTAGAAGACCGCCTCCGCGTGCTCGAGCGCGAACCGTCGCCCCCGCGAGGACGCGCCGGCCTGGAACAGGAACGGGGTGCCCTGCGGCCCGGGGTGCGCGAGCGCGACGCCGGGCAGGCGCACGTGCGGGCCCTCCACGCCGATCGGGTGCACCTTCGCCGGGTCCGCGAACACCCCGGACTCGCGGTCCGCCACGACGGCGTCCCGCTCCACGGACCCCTCGAACTGGCGGTACATGGCGTCGAGGTAGGCGTCGGCGCGGTCGTAGCGCTCGTCGTGGCCCGGCTGCCGGTCCAGGCCGAGGTTGCGTGCGGCCGAGTCCTGGTAGCCGGTCACCACGTTCCATGCGATGCGCCCCTCCGTGAAGTGGTCCAGCGAGGTCAGCGTGCGCGCCAGCAGGTAGGGCTGCTCGTAGGTGACGGACGCGGTGACGCCGAAGCCCACCCGCTCGGTGACGGCGGCCATCGCCGAGACCACCGTGAACGGGTCCAGCAGCGGCCACTGCACGCCGCCGCGCACCGTGGCGTCCACGCCGCTGCCGTGCACGTCGTACAGCCCGAGGATGTCCGCGAGGAACACGGCGGTGAACCCGCCCTCCTCCACGGTGCGGGCCAGGTCCGTCCAGAAGGACAGCCGGTCGAACTCGTGGGCGCGGGACTCGGGGTGCCGCCACAGCCCGGGCGACTGGTGCACGGGCGTCACCATGTCGAACGCGCTGAGGATGAACGGGGCGGGGGTCGCGGTCATCGGGTCTCCAGGGTCACGGGGGCACGGTCGGGGCGGGCGGTCACCGCGGCGGCACCGGGGGCGGCATCGACGGCCGGCCCGTCCGCCTGTGCGGCCAGGATGGCGGCGTCGTCGGCCACGAGGTCCGTCTCGGGGCGGGCCACGGGGTCACGGGCGAAGCGCGAGGCGATCAGCGAGAGCGTGGCCAGCAGCGTCAGGTACGCGGCGATCAGCCACGGCGTGTGGCCGCCGACCTCGTACAGCAGCGCCGCGATGAACGGGGCGAACCCGCCGCCCACCACCGTGCCGAGCTGATAGCCCAGGTTCACGCCCGAGTACCGCACGCGCACCGGGAACTGCTCGGCGAACCACGCGGCCTGCGGACCGTAGACGCTGTCGTGGGCCACGTTGATCACCAGCACCACGACGAGCGGCAGCACCGCCAGCGCGCCGGCATCCACGACGGCGAACAGCACCCAGCCCGCCACCGCCGTGAGCGCGTACCCGACCCGGGACACCCGGGCACGGCCCACCCGGTCCGAGACCGCGCCCCAGAAGGGGGTGCTCACCAGCCCGATGGCCGAGGCGACCATGATGGCGGAGACGAGGACGCCGTCGTCGGCGCCGCGGAGCACGAGGTAGCTGACCAGGTACGCGGTGACGAGGTAGTAGAGGCCGTTCTGGCCGAGACGCAGGCCGGCGGTCACGAGCACGGGGCGGGCGTGATGGCGCAGCAGCTCGACGACGGGCGCGCGGCTGACGGTCCCGGCGTCCCGGTGCACGCGGAACTCGGCCGAGTCCTCGACGCCGAGGCGGATGGCCAGGCCCACCACCACGAGCAGACCCGAGGCGAGGAACGGCAGGCGCCAGCCGAACGCGGCGAACTGCTCGTCGGTGGTGGCCAGCTTGACCAGGGAGAACGCGCCGGTGGCCAGGAGCATGCCGGCCGAGGAGCCGACCTGCGTGAACGAGCCGAACAGGCCGCGCCGGTCCGCGGGGGCGTGCTCCACGGACATCAGGGCGGCGCCGCCCCACTCCATGCCGGCGGAGAGGCCCTGCAGGCAGCGCAGCAGCACGAGCCCGGCCACCGCCCACCAGCCCGCCTGGGCGAACGTGGGCAGGACGCCGATGAGCATCGAGGCGCCGCCCATCAGCAGCAGCGAGATGACCAGCAGGGCCTTGCGGCCCACGCGGTCCCCGAAGTGGCCGGCCACGATCCCGCCCAGCGGGCGCAGCACGACGCCGACGGCGAGCGTGGCGAACGAGGCGAGGGTCGCCCCGAACGCGGTCTGGCCGGGGAAGAACTGCACGTTGAACACGAGCGCGGCGGCCAGGCCGTAGAGGTAGAAGTCGTACCACTCGATGGTGGTGCCGATGAACGAGCCGAGCACGGCCCGGCGACGGTGGGTGCGCAGGGTGCTCATCGGGCGGCCTCCCCGGAGGCGGGGGCGTCGGCGCCGAGGGGCGCGGAGGCGGCCGGGGCGTCGCCGATCGCGTTGAGGCCCTCGGGCACGGTGCCGTTGATCCAGAAGTCGCCGATCGCCCGGGCGCGGAACGCGATGGGATTGTGCGTGGCCACCGTCTGCGCGTTGCGCCAGTGCCGGTCCAGGCCCTTGGCGGTGCTCGTGGCGGAGGCCCCACCGGTGAGGAACAGCTCCTGGGCGGCGCCGAGGGCCAGCTCCGGGACGGTCACCTGGGCGTGCTCCACCGCCAGCTCGGCCCACGTGAAGGAGGCGGGCACCTCCTCGGGGGCGCCGGAGCCGGTGCGGCCGGCCTCGTGGTCCGCGAGCGCCGCATCCAGGGCGTCCGCCGCCGAGAGCACCGCGGCCTCGGCCGTGAACGCCTTGGCCGCGATCCGCCCGACGGCCTCCTGGATCAGCGGGTCCTCCCGGAACGGCAGGCCCAGGCCCGTGTTGAAGGTGCGCACGCGGACGGCCACGGCGTCGGCGGCGTCCCGACGGGCCGCCCGGGCGATCCCGGCGAGGACGGCGAGCAGGATGAGCTGGAACCACGCCGCCTCGTAGACCGCCTCGGCGCTGCCGGGTGCCCGGTCGAGCACGTCCTGCGGCGGCACGGCGACGCCGTCGAACACCGCGGTGCCGGTGCCGGTCAGGCGCTGGCCGAAGCCGTCCCAGTCGTCGTCCAGACGCACACCCGGGGCCTCCACCGGCACGACGGCGAAGCGCCGGCCCGGGGCCGGTCGCCCGTCCGCGTCGGTCTGGGCGGCGGAGACGCGCGTGTGCGAGGAGAAGATCGAGCCGGTCGCGTAGAACTTGGTGCCAGTCAGGGTCCACGGGCCGTCGCCCGCGGGTGCCGGGGTGAGGACCGTGTTGAGCGTGCCCAGCGCGTTGCCGCCCTTCTCGGTGGATGCGTTGCCGACCGTGGCGCCGGCCAGGATCCGGGCATGCCAGCGCTCGCGGACGGCCTCGGGCTGGAAGCGGAGGGAGTCGAGGAATCCCAGGTGCGAGCGGTAGAGGTGCGCGACGTTCGCGTCCGCCTCCGCCAGGTCGATCAGCAGGGCCACGGCGGTCCGCACGTCCACACCGGGCCCACCGGCCTCCGCGGGGACCCGCAGCGTGGCGAAGCCGGCCTCGTTGAGGGCACGGACCTCCTCGAACGGGAGGATCCGGCGGCGGTCGCGCTCGCGGGAGCCTTCGGCGATCCGCGCGAACACCGGGGCGAAGTGGCGGCGCAGGCCGGCCAGGTCGCGGGGCAGGTCTGCGGGGCGCTCGAGCGGCGGGACGGCGCCGAGCGGGACGGGCGTGGCGGCGGGCGGCGCGGACGCGTCCGTCGGGTCGGTGAGCGGCATGTCGATCTCCTCGGTCCGGAGGCGGGCGGCCCGCCGGGCGCGGTGCCGCGGGTCGTGGGGGTCGCTGGGTCGTATGGAGGCCCACGCTAGGAACGGTTCCGGGGCGGTGTGCCGGCGGCCGTCACATTCGGCGGGCCGGTCGCGGGGAGGGCTCCGGCCGGGGCCGGGGTGACGCGGCGCGGCCCTAGGCTGAGCCCGTGCGTCTCGTCCTGCTCGTCCTGCTCTCGCTGCTGAGTCAGCAGCTCGGCGCGTCCGTGGCGGGCCTGCTGTTCGACGACGTCGGCGCGTCCGCCATGGTCGCCCTGCGCGTGGTGTTCTCCGCGGCCGTGCTGCTGCTCGTCACCCGGCCGAGCCGCGCCGCCCTCGCCGGCCTGGGTCCCCGGGGGTGGGCCGCCGTCGTCGGGCTGGGTGCGGCCATGACCGGCATGAACCTGGCCATCTACGAGGCGTTCGCGCGGATCCCGCAGGGCGTGGCCGTGACGTTCGAGGTGCTCGGGCCGCTGGCGCTGTCCGTGGCGGCGCGGCCGTCATGGCGGTCGGCGGCGTGGGCGGCCCTCGCGCTCGTCGGGATCGGGGTGCTCGGCCGGGAGGGGTTCAGCGCGGACGGCGGGATCGGCGGCGCGGGGCTGGACCCGGTGGGGGTGGCGCTCGCGCTGGCCGCGGCGGCGTGCTGGGCGGCGTACATCCTGCTCTCCCGGCGTGCGGGGACCCATCTGCCGGGGGTGCAGGGGCTGGCCCTGGCGACGGCGGCCGGGTCCCTCGTGGCGCTGCCGGTCGGCGTCGCGACGGCGGGTACGGCCCTGCTCTCTCCCGTGGTGCTGGGCGTGGGACTGGCCGTGGCGCTGCTGTCCACGGCGGTGCCGTACGGGATCGACCTGCAGGTGCTGCGCCACATGCCGACCGCACTGTTCTCCCTGCTGACGTGCCTCTCGCCGATCGCGGCGGCGCTGACCGCGTGGGCCGTGCGCGGGCAGGAGCTCACCCCGCTGGACCTGGCGGGGATGCTGCTGGTGATCGCGGCGTGCGCGGCCGCCGTCTGGACGGGCCGGTCACCCGGTGTGGCGGGCGGGGGCCGAAGTTAGCCTGGGTCGATGACCCACCCGCCCCATCCCGTCCCCGCCGACGTCCCCGCCGCCGAGCGCGCCGCCCTGCGCCGTGGCCGGCTGCGTCCGTGGCTGCCGTTCCTGCTCGCGGCCGCGCTGTGCCTGGCGCTGCTGGGGTGGGCCCTCGTCGCCCTGCCGGGCCTGCCGGAGCGCGTGCCCACGCACTGGGGCGTCGACGGGCGACCGGATGCGTGGGAGGACGCCTCGTTCGGCACGGTGGCGACGGGGCCGCTGATCGGCCTCGGCATGACGGGGTTCCTGGCCCTGGTCTCCGCGATGGTCACTGCCCTGGTTCCCATGGATCCGGGGCTGTCCCCGTGGCGGCGCGTGCGCCAGCCGGGGGTGCACCGCGGGGTCCAGGCGTGCCTCGGGTGGTCGTGCGTGCTCATCGTGCTGGTGCTGGCCCCGACGACGGCCGAGGTGCTCGCCGCCGGGGCGTGGACGATGGCCTGGTGGCTCCTGCCCCTCACGCTGACCGTGCTCATGGTGGGCATCTTCCCGGCGATGCGGGCCGGCACCCGGCGGTGGACGCGCTGGGCGGACCGCGTCGCCGCGGACCTCGGGCACCGGCCCACGGCCGCGGAGCTCGCCGAGGACGAGGTGTGGACGCCCCTGGGGCTCAAGCGCGACCCCGAGGACCCGGCCGTCTTCCCCGCCAAACGCCCCGGCTACGGCGTGGGCGTGACGGTCAACCTCGCCACCCCGGCGGGCCGGTGGCTGGTGCGCGGATTCGTGGCGGTGTTCATCGTCGGCCTGCCGCTGGCGCTCTGGCTCGGCGCGTTCGCGGCGCGGTGAGGCGGACCGTGCCCGACGACGTCGCCGTCCGCCTGCTCCTGATCGCCGACACCCACATCCCGCGGCGCGCCCGCGCCCTGCCTGCGCAGGTGCGGGCCGAGGTGGCGCGGGCCGACGTCGTGCTCCACGCCGGCGACTGGGTGGCCGAGGACGTGCTCGACGACCTCGACGCGCGGGCCGCCCGGCTGGTGGGCGTGTGGGGCAACAACGACGGGCCGGGGCCGCGGGCGCGGCTGCCCGAGGTGGCGCGCGTGGAGCTCGGCGGGGTGCGGATCGCGATGGTCCACGAGACGGGCCCGGCGGCCGGCCGCGAGCGCCGCATGGCCGCGGCGTTCCCGGACGCGGACGTGCTGGTCTTCGGGCACAGCCACATCCCGTGGGACACCGTGGCCGGGCCGGAGACCGCGAACCCGGGCCTGCGGCTGCTCAACCCCGGCTCCTGCACGGACCGGCGGCGGCAGCCGGTGTGCACGCTGATACGCGCGGTGGCGCGGGACGGACGGCTCGAGGACGTGGAGCTGGTGCCGGTCGACCGCACGCCGTGACCGACGGGCCGGC
>NZ_KV825444.1:0-2378 GCF_001816085.1 Micrococcus sp. HMSC31B01 | reverse complement strand
GCGATGGCCAACGCGCGGGCGGACGCGGCGACGGCGGCGGCGCACGCGGGCCGGACGGACGCCGAGGTGGCCCCATGGGACTGGCCGGCGCTGTCCGCGGCGTACGCGCGGGAGGAGTTCGCGGTGGACGCGGACGCCCTGCGCCCGTACTTCGAGCTGGACCGGGTGCTGACCGAGGGCGTGTTCGCGGCGGCGACGGCGCTGTACGGGCTCACGTTCGCCGAGCGCCCGGAGCTGGCGCGGCACCTGTACCGCCCCGGGATCCGGGTGTTCGAGGTGACGGGTGAGGACGGTGCCGGGGTGGGTCTGTTCGTCGCGGACCTGTTCGCGCGGCCGACCAAGTCGGGCGGTGCCTGGATGCACACGGTGCGGGACATGGCGGACGCCCTGGGCGAGCGCCCGGTGGTGTTCACCACGATGAATGTGCCGGCCCCGGCGGCGGGGCGTCCGGCCCTGCTGACGCTGGATGAGGCCACGACGCTGTTCCACGAGTTCGGCCACGCCCTGCACGGGCTGCTGGCCCGGGGCGAGTACGCCTCGCTCACCGGGACGAACGTGCCGCGCGACGTCGTCGAGTTCCCGTCGCAGGTCAACGAGGTGTGGCTGCGCGAGCCGTCCCTGCTGGCCGCGTACGCGCGGCACGTGGAGTCGGGCGAGCCGCTGCCGGCGGGGACGCTGGAGCGGCTCGAGGCGGCGGACCTGTGGGGCGAGGGGCACCGCACGGTCGAGTATTTGGGCGCGGCGCTCGTGGACTGGGCCTGGCACTCGCTGACGGAGGAGACGGTGGACGCCGCCACGGCCGACCCGGCCGCGTTCGAGCGCCGGGTGCTGACCGAGGCGGGCATCGACCCGGACCTGGTGCCTCCGCGCTACGGCACCGGCTACTTCAAGCACATCTTCGGCGGCGGCTACGCGGCCGGGTACTACTCCTACGTGTGGGCCGAGGTGCTGGACGCGGACGCCGTGGAGTGGTTCCGCGAGCACGGCGGGATGACGCGGGAGAACGGCCGCCGGTTCGCGGACGAGCTGCTCTCGCGGGGCGATACGCGTGACCTGCTGGAGTCCTACCGCGCGTTCCGTGGCCGGGACGCCGAGCTCGAGCCGCTGCTGCGCCGTCGGGGGCTGGCGGACGCCGCGGCCTGAGCGCGGTCAGCGCCCCCGGCCGCCGGGGCGGGGGGCGCTGAGCACGGCGCGCAGCCAGCCGCGCACGGTGGTGTCCCACTTGCGCGGGTCCACGTTCTGCTCGCGGGTGTGGCGGGCCTGGTGGAAGCGGACGAACCGCACGAGGTCCGGGTTGCGCTCGGCCAGGTCCTGCGAGGGGCCGACGGGCACGTACTCGTCGTCCTCGGAGTGCAGGATCAGCGTGGGCACACGCACGTGGTCGGCGCGGGTCACCCAGTCCAGGGCCTTGAGGTCCACGGGGGCGGCCAGGCCCGTGATGAACCGGCCGGCCCGGTTGGCCAGCAGCCACTGGCCGAGCAGGCCCACGGCTTCGGGGATCCGGTTGAGCCGGGCCTGGTGGCGCAGCACGTCCACCCAGTCGATGACGGGGCCCGTCAGGACCACGCCGCGCACGTGCGGGGCCAGCGGGGAGCGGTCCACGGTCTGCAGCACCACGGCCCCGCCCATGGACCAGCCGAAGAGGACGACGTCCCGGGCGCCGTGGTCGAGGGCGTAGCGGATGGCCGCCTCGACGTCCTCCCATTCGGTGGTGCCGAGCCCGTAGCGGGCGTCGGCGGCGTCCGGGGCGTCGCCGTCGTTGCGGTAGGAGATCAGCAGCGACGTCATGCCCAGGCGGCGGGCGGTCGGCACGGCGCGGATGCCCTCGTTGCGGCGCGCGCCGCGGCCGTGGACCATCACCGCCCACAGCCCCTCCGCGGGACGGGGTTCGCCGTCCTCGCTGGGGTCCGGCTCGATGCGCCATGCGCGGGCGTGGCCGCCGGGCACCGGCACCTGCACGTCCTCGGCGTCGAGCCCGGCGTCGGCGGGGGTCGGGTAGACGAAGCCGGTGAACCGGCCCCGGGTCGCCGTCGTCAGATCGCCGGAGAAGACCTCCTCGACCGCGCGCTGCACCGTGCCGTCCCGGGGGTCGAAGGAGGTGATCTCCCCGATGCGGGCGCATCCGGCGCCGTCGTCGAACGTGAGGGAGTACTGGCCGGGCACGGTGGTGTACTCGTCGGCCTGCAGGATCACGTCCTGCCCGGCGGGCGTGTCGACGACGGCGAGGATCGGCGTGGACTCGGCGTGGCGGCGCACGGGGGTCACCACGGTGCGGGCGAACACGCCTGCGAGCGCCGAGCTCGCCCCGGCCAGCACGAAGGCGGAGGCCGCGGCGACGCTGAGCACGGGCGGGGCCCAGCGGGCCACCGGGGAGGCCA
>NZ_KV825443.1:0-2185 GCF_001816085.1 Micrococcus sp. HMSC31B01 | reverse complement strand
GCTGGCCGCGGCACGGGGACGACGCGCGGGGCGGGCGCTGCTGTGCAGGAGCCGACGGCCCGCGCCGCGTGCCGCCGTCGTCGTCTTCCCGCCCCCGGACCGCCGGGGAGTTCCGGGGGCGATAGTGGGCGTTATCCCGGCGGGATACCACCGGAAATCGCCCCCAAACGCGGCGGGGAACGGGGAGGGAAGGGTCGCGGGCCGGGGACCGGGTGCGCCGGGTCAGTTCGCGTGCAGCGCCGCGTTCAGTTCGACGGTCCGGCCGGCGCGGGGGAGGGCCTCGACCCCGCCCGTGGTGGAGTTGCGGCGGAACAGCAGGTTCGGCACGCCGGAGAGGTCCACGGCCTTCACGGTGTGCGCCGTCTCGCCGTCCTGCAGCACGCTCACGCGCGTGCCCGCGGTGACGTACAGACCGGCCTCGACCACGCAGCCGTCGCCGACGGAGATGCCCACGCCGGAGTTCGCGCCGAGCAGCACGTGCTCGCCGATCACGATCCGCTGGGTGCCGCCGCCGGAGAGCGTGCCCATGATGGACGCGCCGCCTCCGACGTCGGACCCGTCGCCCACCACGACTCCGGCCGAGATCCGGCCCTCCACCATCGAGTGCCCCAGGGTGCCCGCGTTGAAGTTCACGAAGCCCTCGTGCATCACGGTCGTCCCCTCGGCCAGGTGGGCGCCCAGGCGCACCCGGTCCGCGTCGCCGATGCGCACCCCGGAGGGCACGACGTAGTCCGTCATGCGCGGGAACTTGTCCACGCCGTACACCTGCACGGCGCCGCGGGCACGCAGCCTCGCCCGCGTCAGCTCGAAGTCCGCGACCGCGCAGGGTCCGTGGTTCGTCCACACCACGTTGGTGAGCAGCCCGAAGACGCCGTCGAGGTTGAGCTCGTTCGGCCGCACCAGGCGGTGCGAGAGCACGTGCAGGCGCAGCCACGCGTCCGCGGTGGAGGCCGGGGCGGCGTCCAGGTCGACCTCCAGCTCGACGACGGCCTGCGTGGTCCCGCGGTCCGCGTCGTCCGCGGCGAGGGCGCGCAGGGTGTCGCGCAGCGAGGCGTCCGCAGCGGAGAGCGGACCGGCCACGGGGGCGGGGAACCACACGTCCAGGACGGCGCCGTCGGCGGCCGTGGTGGCCAGGCCGTGGCCGGAGACGAGACGGGGGGAGGGCTGCTGTGCAGCGGTCTGGGTCATGCGCCTCAGCCTACTGAGTGGCGGTGGCACGCTGCAGGGCGGTGGGAGGCGCGTCCGTAGACTGGACACATGAGTCTCACCCCCGTGCCCCTGCCCGACCTCGCCGATCCGGACCTCGACGTCGCGGCGCTCACCGCCACCCTGCTGGACGTGCGCTCCGTCTCGGGGGAGGAGGGGCCGCTGGCCGACGCCGTCGAGCAGGCCCTGCGCGCCCTCGGCGGCCTCGAGGTGCGGCGGTTCGGGGACGCCGTCGTCGCCCGCACCGCTCTGGGGCGGCCGACCCGCGTGATCCTCGCCGGGCACCTGGACACGGTGCCTCTGCCCACCGTGCCGGGCTCGCGCGGGACCGTGCCCTCGGCGTGGGACGGGGACGTGCTGTACGGCCGCGGAGCCGTGGACATGAAGTCCGGCGTCGCCGTGCAGCTGGCCCTGGCCGGCCGCTTCGGCCGCGCGGACGGCCCGACCCCCGTGCACGACGTCACGTGGGTGTTCTACGACCACGAGGAGGTCTCCTCGGACCTCTCGGGCCTCGCCCGCGTGGCCCGCCAGGCCCCCGACCTGCTGGAGGGCGACTTCGCGGTGCTGCTCGAGCCGACCGACGGCGTCGTGGAGGGCGGCTGCAACGGCACGTGCCGGTACCGCGTCACCTTCCCCGGCGTCGCGGCGCACTCGGGCCGCGCCTGGCGCGGCGACAACGCGATCCACAAGCTGGCCCCCGTGCTCACCGCCCTGGCGGC
Organism: Micrococcus sp. HMSC31B01; assembly: GCF_001816085.1. Lineage (NCBI taxonomy): Bacteria > Bacillati > Actinomycetota > Actinomycetes > Micrococcales > Micrococcaceae > Micrococcus > Micrococcus sp. HMSC31B01. The sequence continues at coordinate 260 of NZ_KV825443.1, read as the reverse complement.
GTACGAGCCGGCCACGGTCACGGTGGAGGGCCTGGAGTACCGCGAGGGGCTGCACGCGATCCGCGTGGCCGGCGGCGTCGCGGGCAACGTCATCCCGGACGAGGCGTCCGTGGACCTGAACTACCGGTTCGCTCCGGACAAGACCCTCGAGCAGGCCCACGCGCACGTCCGCACGGTGCTGGAGGGGGCCGGCGTGGACTGGGACGCCCAGGTGCGGATCGACGACGCCTCGCCCGCCGCCCGCCCCGGTCTGGACCGGC
>NZ_KV825442.1:0-942 GCF_001816085.1 Micrococcus sp. HMSC31B01 | reverse complement strand
GGGCTCGACGGTCCGCGTCGGCTGGGCACGCCGCCCGCGCTGGCGATCGGTGTGGAGCTCGTGGCCGAGTCCTCCCGCAACGCGTTCCAGCAGTGGGGCCCGGCGACGGCCGGGGAGGAGCAGGTGCGCGAGGGCCGCCCGCTGTACGTGACCGTGCGCCCGCTCAAGCGCGGGGCCAAGGGGACGTGGATCAAGGGCGGGCTGACGTGGAAGGCATTCCAGTTCCCGCGCGCCGAGTTCGCCCCCGCCCAGGAGCGGGCGATGCGCCTGATCTGGCGTCAGGTCCAGGCCGAGGACTCCTACCCGGGCGACGCCTGGTTCGGTCTGCACGTCTTCGACTCCCCGCGGATCTGGCAGCTGCTCGCGGAGGCCCGCGAGGTCGGGGTGGAGCTCGTGCCGCTGGGGTTGCTGACGGACGTGGTGCTGGAGGCGCCCGCCGCCGTCGGGCTGGACGTCACCGCCGCCCCCGACGGCGGCCTGGACGTGGCCCCGGCCCTGGACCCGGCCCCGCCCGTCCCCGGGCTGAGCGGTGTGCACGCCGTGGGCGGCATCGGCTTCTACCGCGTGGAGCTCACGGACGAGGAGGCCGTGCTCCACCTGATCCCCGCCGAACGCCCCGTCCCCGAGGCCGTGCAGCAGCTCGTGCTCGCCGGCGGGCCCGTGCGGGTGCCCGCCGCGGACCGCGACGAGTTCCTCGGCCGGATCTACCCGCGGCTGCGTGGCGCCCTGCCCGTGACCAGCGGCGACGCCTCCGTGGAGCTGCCCGAGTTCGAACCGCCCGTGCTGCGGCTGCGCGCCGACTTCCGGCCCGACCACGAGCTCGTGCTGCGCTGGTCCTGGCTCTACTTCGACCCGCCCCGCGAACTCGGCCTCGACGCCGGCGGCGACCCCCTGCGGGGCACCCGGCACGAGGACGCGGTGCTGCGCGCCGTCGCCGAGCTC
>NZ_KV825441.1:0-1140 GCF_001816085.1 Micrococcus sp. HMSC31B01 | reverse complement strand
GACGTCGTCCCCGCCGCCCTGGACGTCACGGACGAGGCCGCCGTCGCCGCGCTGGCCTCGCGCGTCGAGGCCGACGGCGGCGCCGACACCCTCGTCAACATCGCCGGCGGCGCGCTCGGCACGGACGCGGTGGGCGTGGGCGACCGCGCCGACTGGGAGTGGATGTACCGCGTCAACGTGCTCGGCACCCTGACGATGTGCCAGGCGTTCCTGCCCATGCTCCGCGCCCACGGCGAGGGCACCGTGCTCAACCTGACCTCGACCGCCGCCGTCACCGCCTACGAGGGCGGCGCCGGCTACAACGCCGCGAAGATGGGCCAGCACGGGCTCACCGGCGCGCTGCGCCTGGAGGAGGCCGAGCACAACGTGCGGGTGATCGAGGTGCTCCCGGGCATGGTCCACACCGAGGAGTTCTCCCGCAACCGCCTGGGCGGCGACCAGTCCGCCGCGGACGCCGTGTATGCGGGCGTGGAGAAGCCGCTCACCGCCGAGGACGTCGCCGAGGTGTGCGTCCACGCCGTCGAGCTGCCCCACCACGTGAACCTGGATCAGATCGTGATGCGGCCGGTCGCCCAGGCCGCCCAGCACAAGGTGATCCGCCGGTGAGCGGCGGGCCGCAGAACGTGTGGGCCGACGCGGTGGGCTCGGCATGAGCGCGCCCGTGCTGCACGTGATCGCCTGCGCCCACGGCACGCACGACGCGGCCGGCCGCGTCGTGATCGACGGCCTCCGTGCCGACCTGGCGGCCCTCCTGGACGCCGAGGGGCCGGGCGCCCAGGTCCACGAGGCCTACGTGGACGTGCAGAGCCCCTCCCTTGACGAGGTCGTGGCGGACCTGCCCCCGGGGGAGTCGGCCGTGATCGTGCCGCTGCTGCTGTCCCTGGGCCATCACGTCCACCACGACATCCACCACGCCGCGGCCGCCCGGCCCGACACGATCGCCGCCGCACCGCTGGCCGGGGTCGGGGACGACGTCGAGCCGCGCCTGGTGACCGTTCTGGCCGAACGGGTGGCCCAGGCGGTGCCGGCCGGTGAGGCCGCGACATCGGACATCATCCTGGCGGCGGCCGGCACTCGCGCCGCGGACGGCCAGGCCCAGGTGCACGCCCTGGCCGGGGCCCTGGCCCGGGCCACGGGACT
>NZ_KV825440.1:0-2635 GCF_001816085.1 Micrococcus sp. HMSC31B01 | reverse complement strand
ACTGGGACGGCTTCGGCCAGCGCCTGACCGCCACCGGGTCCGTGGTGCTCGACGACGCCGCGGCCGAGGAGCTGCTCGAGGTGCCGCGGCAGGACGGGCCCGTGCCCGTGCTCATGGAGGCGACCCTGCTGGCGCTGCAGGCCGGGATCGGCCGGGCGGCGCTCACGGAGGGCACGCAGCTGCTGCGGCAGCGGCGCCGCACCTTCAACACCGGCACGGCCGCGCTGCCCAAGGACGACCCCCAGCTCCTCGAGATCATGGGGCAGCTGGCCGGGCGGCAGGCCGCGGCCGAGCTGATGGTGCGCGAGATCGGGCGGCTGCTCGACGAGGGGCAGGACGGCGCCGACGGGGCCGGCCCGGCGGAGGCCGACGTCGTGGCGGCGTCCGCCGAGGCGATGGCGGCCGCGTACCGGGCCCAGGCCGTGGTGCCGGAGGCCGTCCTCGAGGTGTGCACCCGCATCTTCGACACGCTCGGCGCGTCGGCGACGTCGGCCACGCTGCGGCTCGACCGGCACTGGCGCAACGCCCGCACCCTCGCCACCCACGACCCGGCGGCGTTCAAGGTGCGCATGGCCGGCGACTGGCTCGTGAACGGCACCCCGCCGACCGCCTACACGTCGGCCGGCGAGGTCCCCGAGGGGGACTGACCCGACGACCGGGCGGCCGGACGTGCCGGGCTCAGGCCCAGCGGCGCAGGGCCCGGCGCTCCAGCAGGCCGAGCAGCCAGTCGGTGAGCTTGCCGAGCACGGCGAGCAGGATGATCGCCAGGATCAGGCGGTCCGTGCGTCCGTTGTTCTGCGAGTCGGTGAGCAGGAAGCCCAGGCCCATCGAGGAGGCGATCAGCTCCGCGGCCACCAGGAACAGCCAGGCCTGGGCCAGGGCCAGCCGCAGGCCGGAGAACACGGCCGGCACCACGGCGGGCAGCTGCACCGTCCGCAGCAGGGACAGCCCGTGGTAGCCGAAGGCCCGACCGGCCTCCACCAGGTGCGGGTCCACATGGCGCAGGGCGGCGTAGACGGTGGTGAACACCGGGAAGAACGCGCCGATCGCGATGAGGGTGACCTTGGACTCCTCGCCGATCTGCATCCACAGGATCAGCAGCGGCACCCAGGCCAGCGAGGGCACCGCGCGCAGCGCCCCGATCAGCGGGGCGAACAGCGCGTCCGCCCACCGGGACAGCCCGAGCGCGGACCCCACGGCCAGCCCGAGTGCGGCGCCGAGCAGGAAGCCCAGCAGCACGCGCTGGGTGGAGATCCCCACGTGCAGCCACAGGTCGCCCCGCTCCAGCAGGTTGACGCCGGCGCTCAGCACCGCGCCGGGGGAGGGCAGCTGCACCGCGGAGAGCAGCCCGGCGGCCGTCACCGCCCACCACAGCACCAGGAGGACAGCGGGCGCGGCCAGCCCCACCACCGCCCGGGCGCCGGGCCGGTCCAGCACCCGGGGCCGCTGCCGTCGGCGCGCCCCTGTGTCGCCGTCGTCGTGACCCGACCGCTCGCGCGCCTCGGGGCCCGTCGTCGCGGCGGGGGGGGTCAGGGCGGTGCTCATCGGATGGCCTCCTCGGCGAAACGGGTGTCCAGGATGCTCGCCAGCGCGGCGTCCACCTGGTGCTGGTAGTCGACGGACCCGGTGCCGACCAGGATCCGTCCGACCCCCGTCAGGGCGTCGAGCAGCTCCTGGCCCGGCACGGGGCTGACGTCCGCGTTGGTGCGTTCGAGGATCACGGTGCGGGCGACGTCGGGAGAGATCTTCGCGGCCTCGGCCAGGATCCCGACGGTCTCGTCCGGATGCTCGAGCGCCCAGGCGCGGGCGCGTTCGTACGTGTCCAGGACGGTCTGGGCGGTCTCCGGGTCCTTTTCGAGGAAGGACTCCGTGGCGTTGAGGACGGAGAACGTGTTCAGGGCGAGGTCCCGGTACAGGAAGCGGGCGCCCTCGGCCTCGGCCTTCGCCATGATCGGGTCGAGCCCGGACCACGCGGCCACCGATCCGCCGGCGAGGGCGGCGCGGCCGTCGGCGTGCTGCAGGTTCTGGATCTCGACGTCGGCCGGGTCCACCCCGGCGGCCTCGAGCGCCTGCACGGCGAAGAAGTACGGGTCCGTCCCGCGCGTGGCGGCCACCGTGCGGCCCGCGAGCTGGGCGACGTCCGTGATGTCCGAGCCGGGCGGGACCATGAGCGCGGACCACTCCGGTCGCGAGGCGACGCCCACGATGCGCGTGGGCGCTCCGTTGGCCCGGTTCAGCAGCGCGGCCGAGCCGGCCGTCGACCCGATGTCCACGGAGTTCGAGCGCAGGAGCTCGTTGGCCTTGTTGGAGCCGGCGGAGAACACCCAGTTCACCCGGACGCCGCGGGGCGCGAGCGTCTCCTCCAGCCATCCCTGGTGGCGGATCACGAGGGAGAGCGGGTTGTAGGTGGCGTAGTCGATGCTCAGCGTGTCCGGACCGTTCACCGGCCCGGCCGTCGCCTCACCCTGCAGGACGCATCCGCTCAGGCCCAGGGGCAGGGACGCGGCCAGCAGGCCGAGCGCCGTGCGACGAGTCAGGCGTGCGGGGCCCGCGCCGCTCATCGGGCGTGGCTCTCGACGCCGAGGCCCTCGAGGAGCTCGGCGCGCAGCCGGGCCAGGCGGACGTCCGCGCGGTC
>NZ_KV825439.1:0-2086 GCF_001816085.1 Micrococcus sp. HMSC31B01 | reverse complement strand
CGGTGAGCGCGGCGGCCGCTTCCAGCTCGCCGGCGGCCTCGCGGCGAACGGCCCCGGACGGGGGACCGGCTCCTGGGCCGGGCCCGTGGCGCTGACGGGGCTGCTGGTGGCTCTGGCCGCCGTCGTGACCGTGCTGCAGAAGTCGCCGTGCCTGCTGCACGGCTGGGGCGCCCCGGACGTCTACTACGCGGGCTGCTACTCGGACTGGGCCGCGCTCTACGGCGGGCGCGGGTTCGCGGCGGACCCCTGGGCGCCGTTCCGGGCGGGCTCCACGTTCGAGTACCCCGTGCTGATGTCCGTCGTGGGCTCGGTGGCGGCCTGGATCACGCAGGCGCTGCCGTTCTCGCCGGAGCAGGGCACGGTGGTGTTCTGGCTCGTGAACCTCGGATTCGTGGTGGTGCTGTGGGCCGTTGTCGCGGTGCTGACCGTCCGGATGGCGGGGCGCCGGTGGACGGACGGGCTCATGGTGGCCGTGGCCCCGGGGATCGTGCTGGCCGGCACCATCAACTGGGACCTGTGGGCCGTGGCCCTGCTGGCGTGCGGCATGTACGCCTGGTCGCGCGGCCGGTCCCTGACGGCGGGGATGCTGTTCGGCCTCGGCGCGGCCATGAAGCTGTATCCGCTGCTGATCCTGGGGCCGCTGCTGATCCTGGCGGTGCGCTCGCGACGGTGGCGGCCCTTCCTGCTCGCGGCCGGGGGCACGGTGGCGGCGTGGGCGGCGGTCAACGTGCCGCTCATGGCCGTGAACTTCCAGGCGTGGTCCGTGTTCTTCACCTTCTCCGGCGAGCGCGGGCCGGGCCTGTCCAGCGTGTGGCACGCATGGGACGTGACCGCCGCGCAGGCCGGGTGGGCGTTCGTGCCGGAGGACTCCCTGACCCTGCTGGCCTACGGCACCTTCGCGGTGTGCTGCCTCGGGATCTTCGTGCTCGGCGTGCGGGTGCGGCACACCCCACGGCTGGCCCAGCTGACGTTCCTGGTGGTGGCGGCGTTCGTGCTCACCAACAAGGTGTACTCACCGCAGTTCGTCGTCTGGCTGATCCCGCTCCTGGCGCTCGCCCTGCCGCGCTGGCGGGACTTCTGGGTGTGGCAGACGGTGGAGGCGCTGCACTTCTTCGCCGTGTGGATGTACCTGGCCAAGGGGGTGGCCGAGACCCCGCCGCAGCACTCCATGGACGACTCCGTCTACGTGGCCGCGATCCTCGCGCACATGCTCGCGGTGCTGTGGCTGTGCGGGCGCGTCGTGTGGGAGATGCTGCACCCGGCGGAGGACCTCGTGAAGCGCGACCACGGCGGCCACCCGGACACCGACCCGCTCGCCGGCGCGTACGCCGCGGACGCCGGCCCGGCCCGGGGTCGCTCAGACCGGCCGGCCGCGGTTCAGGCGTAGTCCCAGCGGTGGATCGGGCAGTCCGGGGACGACGGCGGCGCGGTCGTGCCCGCCTCGGCGGCGCCGTCCTCGCGGGGTGGCGGCGGACAGACGCACTGCGCCCCGGAGGCGGCCGTGGCCGCCTTCATCTGCTCGCGCCAGATCACGTGGGGATCGGTGGCCGGGTCCGCGGCCGCGCCGGGGTGCGCCGGACGCGCGACGCCGTCGTCATGGGCGGGGGTGCGGGCCGCGTCCCCGTCCCGGGTGAAGCCCATCCGCACGATGGCCCAGCCGCCCACGGTCCACGCCACCAGGAGGAAGACCCCCACGGCGACGGCGATCATGATGTCCACGGCGGGCTCCTCCTGCGCTGACGGGGCGGGCGATGCGGCCGGGGCCGCTTTCGGGCCAGGGTAGCCGGACGGGGTGGTGGGGCGCGGTACGGTCGGGTCATGACCCCCGTGACCCGTGACACCGTCGCCGAGATACCCGCCCACCTGCGGGACCTGGCCGACTTCGTGACCGCCTCGCCCTCCAGCTACCACGCCGCGGAGGAGGTCGCACGCCGCCTGGAGGCCGTCGGCTTCACCCGCCTGGACGAGACGGCCGACTTCCCGTCGGCCCCGGGCGGCTACGTCGTGGTGCGCGACGGCGCGGCGGTGGCCTGGATCGTGCCGACGGGTGTGGACGCGCTGGGCCGCCACGAGGGCGCTGAGGCGC
>NZ_KV825438.1:0-1756 GCF_001816085.1 Micrococcus sp. HMSC31B01 | reverse complement strand
GGCGGCCCGGGCCATGCCGGTGGCGCGCACGCGCACCAGGGAGAGGGCCTCGGCGGGGGACAGCACGCCGGTGACGGCGGCCGCGGTGACCTCGCCCACGGAGTGGCCGGCCACGACGGTCGACTTCGGTGCGGCGGCGTCCGCCTCGAGGGCCGCGGCGGCCACCAGGCCGGCCGCCACGATCAGCGGCTGGGCGACGGCGGTGTCCTTGATGGTCTCCTCGTCCGACTCGGTGCCGTGGCGGATCAGGTCCACGCCCGCGGCGTCGGAGAGGGACGCGAGCAGGTCGCGGGTCCCGTCCAGCTCGAGCCAGGGGGCGAGGAAGCCGGGCGTCTGGGACCCCTGTCCGGGGCACACGATGGCAAGCATTCCTCCATCGTGTCAGGATCGGCCGCCATCCCGGACAGATCGCGCCACGAAGCACGGCGAGTCGGTTTGGAGGGTTTCTACAAGTGGGGGGCGCCGCCCCGGCTCAGTCCGAGCCTGTCCCGGTCGTCGGCCGCGCCCCCGCGAGCCGGCCCAGGGTGATCGCGGTCTGCAGGACGTACGCGTCGCGGGGGACCAGCGGGTCCCAGCCGGTCACCTCGGCCACCCGCTTGAGGCGGTACCGCACCGTGTTCGCGTGGACGAACAGCTCGCGGGCCGTGCCCTCGAGCGAGTGGCCCAGCGCGCCGTACGCGTCCACGGTCTCCAGCAGGGAGGTGCCGGCGTCGGCCAGGGGCGTGAACACCCCGTCCACGAGGGCTTCCCGGGCCGTGGGGTCGCCCAGCAGCGCCCGCTCGGGCAGCAGGTCCTCCGCCGGGGTGGGCCGGCACGCCCGGGGATGGGCGGCCGCCGCGCTGAGCCCGGCGAGGGTGTGCCGGGCCGAGACGTGCGCCGAGATCAGCGAGTCCACGACGGGTCCCACGATCACCGGTCCCGGCGCGAACCAGCGCGCGAGCGCCTCGCCCACCGCCCGCGCGTCCCGCACCGAGCCGACCACGAGGACGAGCCGTTCGGACTGCACGCCCACGAGCAGGTCGCAGTCGAGCCGCGCCGCGGCCCGCCGCAGGTCCGGGATGAACGCGGGCTTGTCCTGCCCCGGGGCGAGACCGGCCATGACCATCACGTCGTGGTCCCCACGCCAGCCCAGCGCCGTGGCCCGATGCCGGATCTCGTCCGGGTCCTGCCCGCGCAGCACCGCGTCCAGCAGGACCGACTCGAGCCGCGAGTCCATCGCACCGCGCATCTCCGCGGCCCGGGCGTACACGTCTGCGAGCGCGAACGCGACCTCGCGCGAGTAGTGGAGGATGTGCTCGCGGACGGGCGCCTGGTCGCGCTCGGCCAGCAGCTCCGGCACCCGCGTCTCGACGACGTCCACCATCGTCCGGATGAGCTGGAGGGCCCGCTGCAGCGAGATCGCCCGGGTGAGATCGGTGGGCGCGGGCCCGAAGACGTCCTGCAGGACGTGGCCCGTGGAGGTGGGCCGCTCGAACCACGTGAGGAAGCCCTGCAGGGCGCGCTGGGCCACGAGCCCGAGGGCGCTGCGCTCGTCCGGGGTGAGTCGGCGGTACCAGGGCAGGGTGGCGTCCAACCGCTGCAGCACCGCCGTGTTCAGGGCGCCCAGGTGGCTCCTGAGTCGGGCCAGCCCGTCGGTGCTCACGGGGCGAGGGGCGGCGGGGCGGGGCTCGGGCATGCGCTTCATCCTAGGCGCGTGTTGTGGGATTCCTACAGCGACGACGCCGGCCGCCCGCCTCCGTGGCGGAGGCGGGCGGCC
>NZ_KV825437.1:0-1239 GCF_001816085.1 Micrococcus sp. HMSC31B01 | reverse complement strand
CTCGTCTTCGCGTGGCCGGACGAGGGCTGGGCCGGGCCGCCCGGGGTGGAGTCCGATCCGGCCGCGCCCCAGGGCGGCGGCCTGCGCGGCGCCGTCCTCTACGAGCTGCACGTGGGGACCTTCACGGCGGAGGGGACCCTCGACGCCGCCATCGCCCGCCTGCCGCACCTGAGGGACCTCGGGGTCACCCACGTCGAGCTGCTGCCCGTGAACTCCTTCTCCGGCCCTCGGAACTGGGGCTACGACGGGGTGGCGTGGTTCGCCGTCGACGAGTCCTACGGCGGCCCCGCCGCCTACCGCCGCTTCGTGGCCGCCGCCCACGCCGCCGGCCTCGGCGTGGTCCAGGACGTCGTGCACAACCACCTGGGCCCCTCCGGCAACTACCTGCAGGTGTTCGGGCCGTATCTGGGTCAGGGCGGCACCGGCTGGGGCGACGGCCTGAACCTGGACGGCGCCGACTCGGACGAGGTGCGCCGGCTCGTCCTGGACAACGTCCGCTTCTGGCTCGAGGAGATGCGCGTGGACGGGCTGCGCCTCGACGCGGTGCACGCCCTGCGGGACGCCCGCGCCGTGCACCTGCTCGAGGAGATGGCCGCGCTCGCGGACGGGATCGCGGCCCGTGCCGGCCGACCCGTGCCCCTCGTGGCCGAGTCCGACCTCAACGACCCGCGTCTGGTGCTGCCCCGCGAGGCCGGCGGGCTCGGCCTCGCGGCGGCCTGGAACGACGACGTCCACCACGCCCTGCACGTGGCCGCGACGGGGGAGACCCACGGCTACTACGCGGACTTCGCCCCGCTGGAGGCGGTGGCCAAGGTCATGGAGCGCACCTACTTCCACGACGGCACCCGTTCCACCTTCCGCGGCCGCGATCACGGGCGCGCCGTGCCGGACGCCGTCCCGAACCATGCGTGGGTGGCCAGCATCCAGAACCATGACCAGGTGGGCAACCGTGCCGGCGGCGACCGCACCGCTGCCGCCCTGTCCGAGGGTGCGCTCGCGGCCGAGGCCGCCCTGCTGCTGACCGGCCCGCACGTGCCGATGCTCTTCATGGGGGAGGAGTTCGCGGCCTCGACGCCGTGGCCGTTCTTCACCTCGTTCCGCGAGCCCGAGCTCGGGGACGCCGTCCGGCAGGGACGACGCCGCGAGTTCGCCGCCCATGGCTGGGACCCGGCCGACGTCCCCGACCCGCAGGACCCCGCGACGCGGGACGCGGCGGTGCTGGACTGGGCGGAGGCCGCG
>NZ_KV825436.1:0-1812 GCF_001816085.1 Micrococcus sp. HMSC31B01 | reverse complement strand
AGGGACTCGTCCGCGGCCTCGCCGTCGTCGTCCAGACCGCCGACGCCGGCCAGGACCAGCAGCGGCACTGGCACGCCGCCCAGGCCCGGCAGGCGATGGACCTCGTCCTCGGCGCCCCGCACGCCCAGCAGCTCGAACGAGGCCTCGAGGGCGGTGGCCGCCTCGGCCAGCAGCGCGTCCGTCAGGAGCACGGGGCCGTCCGGGCCGGTGCCCACCCCCACCACGAGGGCGGAGGCGGTCAAGTCCTCCAGGGCGCGGGCGGTCAGGGTCGGGCGGTCCAGGGTGATCACGGACGGGCCTCTCTTCCGGGGGTGGGGGATGCGCCCGGCGGGGTGGGCCGGGCCGTCCCGCGTCATCCTAGCCAGAGGGCTCGCGCGCCCGTCCAGGGCGCGCGGGCGCGGAATAGGAGGGTGCCGTGCCGTGGTTGACTGACGCCAGAGGACAGGGAGGGATCCGCGTCCGCCGCCATCCGGGCGGCGGGGACGGCTCTCCCGCAGACGGACCACCGGAAGGGGAACGAGACGTGCAGGACGCCGCGCCGCTGTACACCCGTCATGAGGGGGCGCCCGTGCCCCCCGGCCTGGGCATGCTCGTGGCCCTGACCGGGCACATGGACGCGGGCCGGGTCGCTCGGCAGGTGCGGGCCGCGCTGCACGAGCACCTGACCCATCGGACCGTGGTCTCCTTCGACGTCGACTCGATGTTCGACTACCGAGCCCGGCGTCCCCGGCTCCGGTTCGACCGGGACCGCTACCGTGATCTGCGTCTGCCCGCGCTCGAGGTGCAGCTGGTCGAGGACCTGCTCGGCCACCCCTTCCTGCTGCTGTCCGGCCCCGAGCCGGACTTCCGGTGGCAGGCGGTGACGGAGGCCGTGCTCGGCCTCGCGCAGGAGTGGGAGGTGGACTCGCTCACGTTCCTCGACGCGGCCCCGCTGCCCGTGCCGCACACGCGGCGGCTCGGGGTCACGACCCACGGGTCCCGCGCCGACGCCGTCGAGGGGCTGTCCACCTGGAGCCCGCAGGCGGACATCGTCGCGGGGCTGCTGCAGATGCTGGAGCTGCGCGCCGAGGAGGCGGACCTGCCGACAGCGGGCTACACCGTCCATGTGCCGCACTACGTGGCCGAGGCGTCCTTCCCCCAGGCGGCCGTGGCCGCGCTCGAGTACGCGGGGGCCGCCATGGGGCTCATGCTGCCCTCGGACGACCTGCGAGACGCCTCGCGGGACATCGAGGCCGAGCTGGAGCGCCAGGTCTCCGGGTCCGGGGAGATCCAGCAGATGATCGCCGGCCTGGAGCGCAACTACGACCAGAACGCCGAGGACCAGGAGCGATCGCTGCTGGAGACCGAGCAGGGCCTGCCCGACGGGGACGAACTCGCCTCCGCCGTCGAGGCGTACCTCGCCGCGCGGGACACCGGCGGCGGGTCCGCTCCTGCACAGGAGGACGGACCCGGCCGTCCCTCCACCGACGACGGGGACTGATCCCACCGCGGGCACCCGGTCGGCCAGGGTGGCGGCATGGAAGCCCCCACCTCGCTCGACGTCCCCGTCCTGCCGGCCCGCGGCCCGGAGGACCTGCTCGCCTACGTCGGCCACGCCCTCGGGCGGTTGCCCGAGGACAGCCTCGTCCTCCTCACCCTGCGCGACGGGCGCCTGCGCGCCGTGGTGCGGGTCGACCTGCCTCCCGAGGAGGTCGACGTCGGCGCCTGGGCCTGCGCCGTGGCCGAGGTGTGCCGGCGGGACGCGGCCGCGGACGCGACGCTCTGCCTCGCGCTGCCGGACGGTGCCCGGGCCACGCTCGCCCGTCCCGGCTG
>NZ_KV825435.1:0-2442 GCF_001816085.1 Micrococcus sp. HMSC31B01 | reverse complement strand
GACGAGGCCGCCTTCGCCGCCGCCGACGAGGTGCTGGCCCGGTTCGCGGTGGCCGAGGACGCACGGCCCGCGTCCGCGCTGGTGGCCGGCCGGGAGTGGATCGAGGACGCCTACGGCCGGGAGTCGGCCGCCGAGGTCCTCGCCGCCCTGGACGAGCGCGCCGCCGCGGGCGGGGAGCATGCCGAGGCCGCGGGGCAGGCCGCCGAGGCCATCCGCACCAAGTCCCCGACCGCCGTCGCCGTGGCCCACGAGGCCCAGCGCCGGCTGGCCGCACGCGGGGCGGACCTGACCGTGGCCGACGCGCTGCGTCAGGAGTTCACGATCGGCACCCACCTGATGCGCGAGCCGGACATGGCCGAGGGCATCCGTGCGCTGCTCGTGGACAAGGACAAGGATCCGGCGTGGAGTCCGGCCCGGCTCGAGGACGTCTCGGCCGAGGACGTGGCTGGGCACTTCGAGCCCGTGACCGGGGTGGACCCGCTGCAGCTCGGCTGAGCCCGCCCCGACGGACGGCGCCCCGTGGTCACGTGTGGTGACCGCGGGGCGCCGTGCTGTGGGGGCGACCGTGCGGGCCCCCCGGCGTCAGCCGATCAGGCCGCGACCCACGATCATGCGCATGATCTCGTTGGAGCCCTCGAGGATCCGGTGGACGCGCAGGTCCCGGACGAGCTTCTCCACGCCGTACTCGTGCAGGTAGCCGTAGCCGCCGTGCAGCTGCAGGGCGGTGTCGGCGGCCTCGTAGCCGGACTCGGTGGCCACGAGCTTGGCCATGGCGCACAGGCGCACGGTGTCCGGGTCGTTGCGGTCCAGGGCGTCCGCGGCGCGCATGAGCATCGTGTGGGCGGTCTCCAGCTTCACGGACATGTCCGCCAGCTCGAAGACGAGGGCCTGCTTGGTGGTGAGCGGCTCGCCGAACGCGCTGCGCTCCTTGAGGTAGCGGGTGGCCTTGTCCAGGGCGGCCAGGCCGCCGCCGATCGAGCAGGCGCCGATGTTCAGGCGGCCGCCGTTGAGGCCCTTCATGGCGATGCGGAAGCCGTCGCCCTCCTCGCCGAGGCGGTCGGCCACGGGCACGCGGACGTCCTCGAAGATCACCTGGCGCGTGGGCTGGGTGTGCCAGCCCATCTTCTTCTCGTTGGGGCCGAAGGACAGGCCGGGGGTGTCCTTGTGGACCACGACGGCGGAGATCCCCCGGGCGCCCGTGTCCGCGGTGCGGCACATCACCACGTAGCAGTCGGACGCGCCGGCGCCGGAGATGAACTGCTTGACGCCGTTGAGGACGTAGTGGTCGCCGTCGCGGACGGCGCGGGTCTTCAGCGCGGCCGCGTCCGAGCCGGCGCCGGGCTCGGTCAGGCAGTAGCTGGCCAGGTGCGCCATGCCCACGAGATCGGGGATCCAGCGGGCGCGCTGCTCGTCGCTGCCGAAGGAGTCGATCATCCAGGCCACCATGTTGTGGATGGAGATGTAGGCGGCGAAGGCCGGGTCCGCCTTCGCGAGCTCCTCGAAGATCAGGATCGCGTCCGTGCGCTCCAGGCCGGTGCCGCCGTGCTCCTCCCCCACGTAGATGCCGCCCAGGCCGAGCTCGCCGGCCTCGGCGAGGACGTCCACCGGGAAATGCTACTCGGCGTCCCAGTCGAGGGCGTGCGGGGCGACGCGCTGCTCGGCGAAGTCGCGGACGGCGTCGACCAGGGCCTTCTGGTCGTCGGTGATGGGGAACATGGGTTCGTCCTCCTGGGGCTCGGGCCGGCCGCGCGGGCGGTCCACGACGGGGTGGTGCGGGGGTGACACCGCGGGCGGCGACAGGGTGTGACTGTCATCACCATGATAATAGGACATCCAATGATTAGCCGTGTCGCCGCCGGGCCGTGGGCTAGCGTGCTCCCCGTGCAGACCACCACCAGCCCCACCGCGGACTCGCCCACCGGCCCCCGCTCCCACCCCTCCGGCCGCACGGAACAGCTGTTCGGCATCCGCCGCCACGCGCTGATGACCGAGCGGGACGGCGCCCTCAACCCGGCCGCGTTCGAGGTCGGCCCGTGGTGCCTCGACCTGGACGGCCGGCCCACCGGCGCGGCGGCCACCGTGATCATGGACAACGCCACCGCGGTGGCCGTGCACCACGCGGCACGGGACATCGAGACCGTGGTCACCACCGAGCTGCAGGTCAACGTGCTCGGCCCGCTGCCCGCCTTCGACGCGGAGGCCGTCAAGGCCGGGGACGACGGCCCGCTGCTGGAGTGCTGGACCCGCCCGCTGGCCTGGGATGCCGGCGGTGGCGTGGCCCGCGCGTGGCTCGAGGACGCGGACGGGCGTCGCGTCGTCGAGGCGACCGGCTGGTTCCAGTCGGTGCCCGCCGGAGCGCCGGAGCGGATGGCCGCGTTCGTCGCCGCCGGACGGCTGCCCCGCGGGGCCGAGACCCGCGTGCCCATGCCGGGGCTGCTGGCC
>NZ_KV825434.1:0-2107 GCF_001816085.1 Micrococcus sp. HMSC31B01 | reverse complement strand
GAGTCGGCCGCGCGGATCGCAGGGTCTGGGTGGTAGGATCGTCCGCATTGTGTCCGCCGGTCGACGGGCACCCCCGGAACGGGTCATCATCGGTGTTCCCCACGCCGCTCAGTCCACGGATCCGGGCACCCTCCACGACCCCCTGTTCATGCGGCGCCCGGACCCTCGTCCGCGCCGCCGACGACGAAGGACCCGATTTGGCTAACATCAAGTCCCAGAAGAAGCGCATCCTCACCAACGAGAAGGCGCGCCAGCGCAACGTCGCGGTGAAGTCCGAGCTGAAGACCGCCATCCGCGCCGTGGACAAGGCCGTCGCCGCCGGCGAGCCCGAGGCCGCCGCCGCCGCGCTGCGCACCGCCTCCCGCAAGCTGGACAAGGCCGCCTCGAAGGGCGTCATCCACAAGAACCAGGCCGCGAACCGCAAGTCCGGCATCGCCGCCCGCGTGAAGGCCCTCCTCGGCTGATCCACGCCCCCCGGCTGTGACCGCGGCCCCCGCCCCGAGCGATCGGTGCGGGGGCCGCGTCGTGTCCGGGCTGCCCCCGAGGGATGCCGTCCGGCGGCGCCGTCAGCGGCTGACGGCGGTGGCCACGCGGATGACCGCGCGCTCGACGGCGAACTCCGGGTTGCGGGAGGCGCCCTTGGCCTCGGCATCGGCCTGGGCGATCCACTCCACGGCCTGCGCGATGCCGGCCGCCGTCCAGTGCCGCGCCGCCTGCTGGATGTAGCGCACCTGGAACGGGGCCACCCCGAGCAGGGACGGCAGCTCGGCGGCGGGCCGGCGGGCGTCGATCATCCGCGCCACCTGCCGCGCCTTGAGCGCGAGTGCCGCGGTGATCATCACCGGGTGGACGCCGGTGGCCATCGCGTGCCGCACGAGGGAGACGGCCCTCGCCGCCTGCCCCTCGAGCGCCGCGTCGGCCACCGCGAAGCTCGTGGCCTCCACGCGGCCGCTGTAGTACGTGTCCACGGTCTCGACGCTGACGACGCCCTCGGTGTCGTCGACGAGCTGGGCGCACGCGGCCGCGAGCTCCGTGAGCGAGGCGCCGGTGGCGCGGATGAGCGCGCGGGCCGCCTCCTCGTCGATGCGCCGACGCCGGTCGCGGAACTCGGCCTGCACGAAGGCCAGCCGCTCCTCGTCCTTCTTCAGCGGCACGCACTCGACCACCGTGCCGGCCTGGGCGACGGCGTCCAGCAGCTTCTTGCCGCGGTTGCCGCCGGTGTGGCGCAGCACGAGCGTGACGTCGTCCGCGCCGGGGCCCTGCTGGACGAGGCGCAGGGCGTCCTCGAGGAACGCGTCGTTCATGGCCTCGAGGCCCTCGACCGTGATGAGGGTGGGCTCGGCGAAGAGGGACGGGCTGGCCGCGGTGGCCAGCTGGCCGGGCTGGTACTCCCCCGCGCGGAGCCGGTGGATCTCCAGCTGGCCGTGGCGCTCGCGCAGAGCCTGGGTCACGCGGTCCGTCACCCAGCGGGCGGCATGGTCCTCGGGTCCCTTGAGGAGCATGAGCGGGGCGGGCTCGGCTCGCCGCCAGGCCAGCGGGTCGGTGCGGCCGGCTCGGCCGGAACGGGGGCTGCGGGCGGCGGACATGCGTCCCATCCTAGGGTCCGGTGCGGACGCTCGAGGGCGGGCGGACGGTGTGAGCCGTGATCTCGGGCGCGCCGTCGGGGTCGGGGCCGTCCGCGGCCGTGAGGGCCAGCGTGCCGTGCAGGTCGGTGCGGGCCACCGGCCCGAGGCGGCCGAGCGCGTCCACCGTGGCCCGGTGGGGGTGTCCGTACGGGTTGTCGGCGCCCACGGAGACCATGTGCAGGCGGGCGCCGACCGCGCGCGGCACGGCCGTCCCACCGTTGCGGGCCCCGTGGTGGGCGACCTTGAGCACGTCCACGCGCGGCGGAGCGGCGGCATCGGACCGGTGCCCCGCGACCCATGCCGCGGAGGCGTCCTCCTCCATGTCGCCGGTGATCAGCGTCGTGACCGGACCGGCCTCGCTCTCGACGGTGACCAGCACCTGGGCGGAGGCGTCGTTCTCCTCGGGGGCCCGCGCGTCGGCGAGCAGCACGTGCCACCGCACCGGCCCGGCCGTGCCCGTCGCGCCGGTGCGGAGCCGTGCC
>NZ_KV825433.1:0-2526 GCF_001816085.1 Micrococcus sp. HMSC31B01 | reverse complement strand
GCGGGCCCGCCGCGGTCTCAGGCCCCGGGCGCCGCGTCCGTGGCCCCGCCGGAGGAGGCGCCGCCCGAGCCGTCGGTCGAGGCGTCCGCCGGGACGAGGTGATCGGCGTGGTCCATCAGGAACCGCAGGACGGTCAGCGCGCCGGCCTTGTCCAGTGGGCTGTTGCGGTTGCCGCACTTGGGGGACTGCACGCAGGACGGGCAGCCCTCCGCGCACTCGCAGGCCGCGATGGCCCCCGCCGTCGCCTCGACCCAGCGTCGCGCCTGCTCGAAGCCGCGTTCGGCGAAGCCCGCCCCGCCGGGCCGGCCGTCGTAGACGAACACGGCGGGGGAGCCGGTGTCCGGGTGCAGGACCATCGAGACGCCTCCGATGTCCCAGCGGTCGTTCGAGGCGACGAGCGGCATCATGCCGATCATCGCGTGCTCGGCCGCGTGCAGGGCGCCGGGAAGGCGATCCGTGGTCAGTCCCGCGGCGATGAGCTCGTCCGAGGCCGCCTGGAACCACACCGCCGAGGTGAACAGGTCCCGCGCCGGCAGGTCGAGGGGCTCCTCGCCGAGCACCTCCCCGGAGGCCAGGGCCTTGCGCTGGAAGGACACCACCTGGGTGCGGACCTGCACATCCCCGAGGCACCAGCGCAGGGTGCCCTCCCGCGCGTCCAGGCGGCGGTGCACCGCCACGATCTCGACCTCCGTGACGTCCCGGGCCTGCGTGGTGAAGTCCGGCCAGGCGCGCGTGACCACCACCGCGTGCGCGTCCTCGTCCAGCTCCTCCACGAGGTACGTGCGGTCCTGGTGCACGTACACCGCGCCGGGATGCGCCTGGTAATGGGTCTGGGGCGAGTCCATCGTGCCCAGCAGGGCGCCGGACTCGGCGTCGATGATGTCCATGGGGCCGCCGCCGTCGTCCCGCAGGGAGACCATGCCGGCGGCGTGCTCGGGGTGCGTCCAGAACCAGCCGGCCGGCCGACGGCGCAGCAGCCCCTGCTCGACCAGCACGTCCAGCAGGGCGCGCACCCGGTCCGGCTCCCCGAACCAGCCGAACGCCTCGGGCGTGATCGGCAGCTCCGCGGCGGCCGCGCACAGCTGCGGGCCGAGCAGGTGCGGGTTCTCCGGGTCCACCACGGTGTCCTCCACGCCCAGGTCGAACACGGCCTCCGGGTGGTCCACCACGAACGTGTCCAGGGGGTCGTCCGAGGCGACGAAGAACGCGAGCGCGTCCTGGCCGCCGCGCCCGGCGCGGCCGATCTGCTGGAAGAACGACGCGCGGGTGCCCGGCCAGCCGGCCACCACCACCGCGTCCAGCCCCGCGACGTCGATGCCCATCTCCAGTGCCGGCGTCGAGGCCATGCCCAGCAGCCGACCCGAGCGCAGGTCCGCCTCCAGCTCCCGCCGCTCCTCGGGCAGGTAGCCCGAGCGGTAGGCCGCGATCCGGGTGCCGAGCCCCGGCTCGACCTCCTCGAGCTGCCGCTTGGCCGCGCTGGCGATGGCCTCGGCCCCGCGCCGCGAGCGGATGAACGCCAGCGTGCGCACCTGCTGCAGGGCCAGGTCCGTGACCAGGTCGGCGGCGGCGGCCATCGCCGAGCGGCGGACGGGCGCGCCGTTCTCGCCCCGACGGTCCGTCAGCTCCGGCTCCCAGAACGCCACCGTGACCGCCCCGTGCGGGGACGCGTCCTCGGTGACGGCCGTGGCCGGCGCCCCGATCAGTCGAGCGAAGTGCCCGGCCGGATCCGCCGACGTCGCCGACGCCCCGATGAACACGGTCTCCGGCCGGTCCCCGCGGTAGTGGGCGGCGATGCGCCGCAGCCGGCGCAGCAGGATGCCCACCTGCGAGCCGAAGACGCCCCGGTAGGTGTGCGACTCGTCCACCACCACGAACGCCAGGTTCCGGAAGAACGCGGCCCACCGCTCGTGGTGCGGCAGGATCCCGACGTGGAGCATGTCCGGGTTGGTCATGAGCACGGTGGCGTGCTCGCGGGCCCAGATCCGGTCCTGCGGTGCGGTGTCGCCGTCGTAGGGAGCCGCGCGCAGCCCCGGGGCGCCGTCCCGCTCGAGGGCGCGCCAGGAGGTCAGCTGGTCCGCAGCGAGGGCCTTGGTGGGGGCGAGGTAGAGCGCGGTGGCCCGGGGGTCGGCGGCGAGCCGGGTGCCGACCGCCAGCTGGTAGCCCAGCGACTTGCCCGACGCCGTGCCCGTGGCGAGCACGGTGTGCGTCCCCGCACCGGCCAGGTTCGCGGCGCGCACCTGGTGCAGCCACGGCCGCTCGACGCCGCGCGCCGCGAACGCCCTGACCAGGCCCTCCGGAGCGTCCGCGGGCCAGTCCGTGTGCCGGGCCTGCCGTGCGGGCAGCTCGGTGACGTGGCGGATCTGCTCGGGCAACCCGGTCCGACCCAGCGCCGCACGGAGTCCGGCCCCCGCCGGGGTGTCCGGGCGCAGGTCGCCGGGTGCCGTGACGGACAGCCCGGCCACGACGTCGGCCACCACCTCACCGACGGGCTGCGGCTCCGGTCCGGAGGAGTCCGGGGCGGCGTCG
>NZ_KV825432.1:0-2452 GCF_001816085.1 Micrococcus sp. HMSC31B01 | reverse complement strand
GCCCACCGCGAGGGCGCCGACCCCGAGGCCGAGCGCGGCGCGGCGGGACACCCGCGCGGACCGTGCGGTCGACGTCATGGGCCCCCTTCCGGTGCGGAGCCAGGCACCCCGCCCCGGCGAGCGTAGCCGAGCGGCGGGGCCGACCCCCGTACCGTGTCGGCGGCCGGTGCGATCATGGGGCCATGTCTGTTCGGGTGCTGGCCATCGGCAAGAAGCATGAGGCGTGGGTCGTCGACGGGATCGACCGCTACGAGCGGCGTCTCAAGAAGCCCTACGACCTCTCGTGGCGTCTGCTGCCGCACTCCGCGCGGCAGGAGGAGGCGGCGCGCACGGAGGAGTCGGACCGGATCCTGGGCGCGGTCGGCGCGGACGAGCACCTGATCCTGCTGGACGAGCAGGGGACGGCGTTCGACTCGCCGGGCCTGGCGCGGCACCTGCAGAGCCGGTTCGACGTCGGCGCCCCGGTGACGATGGTCATCGGAGGCGCGTACGGGGTGGACGCCCGGGCCCACGCCCGCGCGGACCGCGTCTGGTCCCTGTCCCCGCTCGTCTTCCCGCACCAGCTCGTGCGGCTGATCCTGGCGGAGCAGGTCTACCGGGCCCAGGAGATCTCCGCCGGCCGACCGTACCACCACGCATGAGCGGGCCCGCGGAGACCGCAGCGGGCGCGCCCACGCCCGCAGCCGACGTCGTCCTGGGCCGGTTCACCGAGCCCACGCGCGCCTGGTTCACGGGCGCGTTCGAGGCCCCGACGCCGGCCCAGCTCGGCGCGTGGGACGCGATCTCCTCGGGGCGGCACGCCCTGGTGATCGCGCCGACCGGCTCGGGCAAGACGCTCTCCTCCTTCCTCTGGGCGCTCGACTCGTTCGTGCGCGAGCCCGCCGCCGAGGGGACGGCGACCACCCGCGTCCTCTACGTCTCGCCGCTGAAGGCGCTCGGCGTGGATGTGGAGCGGAACCTGCGGGCCCCGCTCGTGGGCATCACGCAGACCGCCGCGCACCAGGGCCGGCCCGTGCCGCGCGTGCGGGTGGGTGTGCGCTCCGGGGACACCCCGGCGGCCGAGCGGCGGCGCCTGCAGCAGGACCCGCCGGACATCCTCATCACCACGCCCGAGTCGCTGTACCTCATGCTCACCTCGCAGGCCCGCGCGGCGCTGGCCGGGGTCCGCACGGTGATCGTGGACGAGGTGCACGCCGTCGCCGGGACCAAGCGCGGCGCCCACCTGGCCGTCTCCCTCGAGCGCCTGGACGCCGTGCTGGACGCGCCCGTGCAGCGGATCGGCCTGTCCGCGACGGTCGAGCCGGCCGCCGAGGTGGCCCGGTTCCTCGGCGGCACCCAGCCGGTGACGGTGGTGCGGCCCGCCTCGGCCAAGCGCTGGGACCTGACGGTCACGGTGCCGGTGCCGGACCTGACGGACCTCTCCTCCCCCGCCGCAGCCCACGACCTGGGGCCCGGTTCCTCGACGGGCGGGCTCGGCGACGAGGGCGCGGTGACGGGCGGGTCCATCTGGCCGCACGTCGAGGAGCGGATCGTGGACCTGGTGGCCGAGCGGCGTTCCACGCTCGTGTTCGCCAACTCGCGCCGCCTGGCCGAGCGCCTCACCGGCCGGCTCAACGAGATCTGGGAGGCCCGCGCCGAGGCGGCCGCCGCGGCCGAGCACCCGGACGCCGTCCCCGGCTTCCGCACGCCGGACCCGACCGGCTTCCACGGCCCCGCCCAGGTGGCCGGGCAGACCGGCACCGGATCGGGCACCGTCTCCGACTTCGCCCGCGCCCACCACGGCTCCGTGTCCAAGGAGCAGCGCGCCATCGTCGAGGAGGCGCTGAAGACCGGCCAGATCCGCTGCGTCGTGGCCACGAGCTCGCTCGAGCTGGGCATCGACATGGGCGCGGTGGACCAGGTGATCCAGGTGGAGTCCCCGCCCTCGGTGGCCTCCGGTCTGCAGCGCGTGGGCCGCGCCGGCCACCAGGTGGGCGAGGTCTCCCGCGGCGTGTTCTTCCCCAAGCACCGGGGCGACCTCGTGGACACCGCCGTCGTGGCCGAGCGCATGACGGCCGGGCGCATCGAGTCGCTGCGGATCCCCGCCAACCCGCTGGACATCCTCGCCCAGCAGACCGTGGCCGCCGTCGCCGTCGCGGACCTGGACGCACAGGAGTGGTTCGACCTCGTGCGCCGGTCCGCGCCGTTCGCCACGCTGCCGTTCTCCGCCTACGAGTCCGTGCTCGACCTGCTGGCCGGCCGCTACCCCTCCGACGAGTTCGCCGAGCTGCGCCCGCGCATCCTGTGGGACCGGGAGAACGGCACGCTTGCCGCCCGCCCCGGCGCCCAGCGCCTCGCGGTCACCTCGGGCGGCACCATCCCGGACCGCGGCCTGTTCGGGGTGTTCCTGGCCTCCGACGGCGGCGCGGACGACACCCCCGGCGGCGCGGCGGCCGGGGACACGGCCGAGTCG
>NZ_KV825431.1:0-1353 GCF_001816085.1 Micrococcus sp. HMSC31B01 | reverse complement strand
GCCGGCCAGCCCGACGGCGATCGCCACCTCCGGCCGGACCCGGTCGAGGGCCGCGGTCAGGGCAGACCCGGCCGCGCCGAACGCGCACGGCAGCTCGACCGCCTCGGCCGTCACACCCCGGTCCGCCAGGATGCCCACGGCGTCCCGCGCGGCGGCGATCGACGGGTTGTGGACGTCGCCGCCGAAGGGCTCGAAGCCCGTGAGCAGGACGCGGGCGGCCGGGGCGGGTGCACGGGAGGTCATGGCGACCACGGTAGGCGCGTCTGGGCGCCCGCGCCCCGCCCGGACTCGAACACGCTTGCGGGTCGATTCGAACATGTGTTCTACTTCTGGCCATGCGATGGGAAGCGCAGACCCTGCGGTCCGAGGGCGGAGCCCAGCGGGCGACGGCCGGCACACCGGCCGGCTCCGCCGCCCTGCTGCCGCTCTCGGACCTGCAGCGGAGTGTCACCACCCCGGAGTTCGCGGGGGTCACCTTCCATGAGGTGCTCGCCAAGACCGCACTGAACTCGGTGCCGTCCGCCTCGGCCATGCCGTTCCGCTGGACCGTGAACCCGTACCGCGGCTGCACCCACGCCTGCCGGTACTGCTACGCCCGCAGCACCCACACCTTCCTCGAGCTCGACGCCGGGGCCGACTTCGACCGGCAGATCGTCGTGAAGGTCAACGTCGCCGAGGTGCTGCGCGCCGAACTCGCCCGCCCCACGTGGGGCCGCGAGGCGGTGGCGTTGGGGACGAACACGGACCCGTATCAGCGGGCCGAGGGCCGCTACGCGCTGATGCCCGGGATCATCCGGGCCCTGGCCGATTCCGGCACCCCGTTCTCCGTGCTGACCAAGGGGACCCTGCTCGCGCGGGATGTGCCCCTGCTGCAGGCGGCCTCGCGCCAGGTGCCGGTGCAGGTCTCGCTGTCCCTGGCGATGCTCGACCCCGCCATCGCCGCCGCGGTCGAGCCGGGCACGCCGTCGCCGACCGCACGCCTGCGCCTGATCGAGCGGCTCGCCGCCGCGGGTGCGGACGTCACCGTCATGGCCATGCCCCTGCTGCCGTGGCTCACGGACGGGGACCGCGAGATCGACGCCCTCATGCGCGCGCTGGCGGACGCCGGAGCCGCGCGCGTCATGCCGGGCGCCCTGCACCTGCGGCCGGGCGCGAAGGAGTGGTACCTGGACTGGATCCGCCGCGAGCACCCGGATCTGCTGGCCGGCTACGAGCAGATGTACGCCCGGTCCGCCTACGCGCCCGAGTCGTACCGCCGCATGCTCACCCGGATGGCCGGGGAGGCCGCCGCACGGCACGGCCTGGCCCGCGGCGGCGCCCACGGCATCCGGCGCGAGGACGGTCCCCCGGCCC
>NZ_KV825430.1:0-882 GCF_001816085.1 Micrococcus sp. HMSC31B01 | reverse complement strand
GTCGTCGCCGCGACGGGGGAGCGGGCCGGCACGGATGCCGAGCCCGGCGCCGGGGAGGACCCCCGATGACCGGCGCCGCGTACCTGGTGGCCGCGGCCGTCGTCGCGGGCCTCGTGACCTTCTGCCTGCGCGCGTTGCCGTTCGCCCTGCTGCAGCCGTTGCGGGAGTCCGTGCTCGCCGCGCGGCTGGCGGTGTGGATGCCCGCCGGCGTGCTGACCATCCTGGCCCTGGTGATGCTGCTCGACGCCGCGGCGCTGGCCCCCGGAGAGCCCGTGGACGGGGCGCGGGTGGCCCACGCGCTCATCGCGGCGGCGGTGACGGTCGTCGTGCATCTGCTGGCCGGGCGGCGGACCCTGGTCTCGATCGCGGCCGGCACGCTGGCCTACGTGCTGTTGGTCAACCTGGCCTGACCGGCGGCGGGGCGGGTTCGCCCAAGCGTTCGGCCCACGCGCGGCTCGCCGCGGCGAGGCGGCGGCCGTAGGCGGTGACGCCGTGGGAGAGCGTCCCGGCGTTGTAGAGCGTCCCCGCCCGGGCGATCCCCTCCGCGGAGAGGTCGCCGCGCAGGTGCCCGCGCAGGATCTCCAAACCGAAGGCCAGGTTGTCCTCCGGCTCCCACAGACGAAACCCGCGCTCGGCTGCCTGCGCGAAGTACGGCGGCCACGTGATCTGCGCGGGCCCCACGCCGTTGGACGTCTCCCCCTGCGCTACCCGGGCCACGAGCTCCTCGTAGCGCTCCCGGGTCACGGAGACGTCCGTCCCGCGCGGGGCGCTGTGCACGCCGCCGGCGTCGTGGCCGAAGACGTTCCGGCCACCGGACTCGAGCTCGGCCAGGGCCGCCGCCACCGGGAGGGGCACGTCCGCCCGGCGTGCGGCGGCCACGAT
>NZ_KV825429.1:0-616 GCF_001816085.1 Micrococcus sp. HMSC31B01 | reverse complement strand
GCCGCGCTCCACGAGATGGAGGCCGCCGGGGCCGTCCTGGCGACCTCGTGAGCGGGTGCGGCCCCGGCGGGCGTGCCGGAGCCGGCGCCCGACGCAGACGAGGAGAGCAGCCATGACCGACTCCCCCATCGCCGCAGACCGGGACGGCATCCGCTACCTCTCCGGAGCGATCCCGGCCGCCGACGACGTCCGCGCCCTCTACGACGCCGTGGGCTGGTCCGCCTCCACGGCGGACATGGACACGCTCATGGGCGGGCTGCAGGGTTCGGCCACCGTGGTGACCGCCTTCGACGGCGGCCGTCTGGTCGGCCTGGCCCGCGTGGTCTCCGACGGACACACCATCGCCTACCTGCAGGACATCCTCGTGCATCCGGTGCACCAGCGCCGCGGCATCGCCTCCGAGCTGCTGCGCCACGTCTTCGCCGGTACGGCCATGTCCGTCAGCACGTGCTGCTCACGGACACCGAGGAGCGCCAGCGCGCCTTCTACGAGACCCATGGCTTCCGCGAGTCCCGTGACGTGGAGGGCGACGAGCTGCGCGCCTTCGTGCGCGTCCAGTCCCGGGACGGCTGAACCCGGCGCTCGGGTCGGCACGGCCCGCCGGCGCCCGCCGCGC
>NZ_KV825428.1:0-1546 GCF_001816085.1 Micrococcus sp. HMSC31B01 | reverse complement strand
AAGCGGGAGACCACGGCGCCCTCGGCCCGGTCCTCGGACTCCGAAGCGTCCTCCCGGTCCTCGGCGTCCGCCGACGCGTCTGCGGCGCCCTCCTCCGCGCGGTCGTCCTCGCGCGAGGGGCGGCGACGACGACGCGAACGCCCGGAGGTGTCCGGGTCGTCCTCGTCCTCGGAGCGCTGCCGGGACGTGGTCTCGGTGCGCAGCACCTCGATCAGGTTCGCCGGCACGGCGAACGGGTCGGTCGGGTCGACCTGCAGCGTCGGCGCGCTCGGCTCCTCGGGCGCGTCCGCGGCGTCGTCGGACGCGGGGGTCCGCTCCGGCTGAACCGCCCCGGCGGCGGTGTCCGCCGCGGTCTGCGTCACGGCCTGCTCGGCCGTCTCCTCCACGCGTTCGTCTGCGCGGGTCGTGTCCTCGTTGTTGGCCGCCATGGCAGCACCTCCCGCCGACCGACGACGCCACACTCGCCGCCGCCCGGCGTGTCCGCGTCCGCCGCCGGCCGCGTTGCCCCGGGCGCCGTGCGCCACGGGTGCGCCGGGAGGCGGACTCCGAGAAGTCATCGGGTGGACCGCGTCGACCGTCAGGGCCCGGCGCGGAACCGCTGCGCCCTCGAGATCGGGGCCTGGGCGTCACGTGCCGTCCGCCGGCCGGCGCACGGACGCACACGGGCGGGGCCCGGCGTCCACCTCCCGCGCGATGTTCGACGCGGGGGCGCCTCGGCGGCGGCCCGACGTCGGGCGCGCAGCGGGCTGCCCCGCGGTGTGGCCACGGGACGGCCAGGGCCGATTCTCTCACATCCGCCCCGGGCACGCGCCTAGAATCATGTCCATGCCTACGACCCCGCCGACGGACGACGTCCGCCTCTCCCCTGCCGACGACGTCCCCGCCGAGGAGGCCCGGCTCACCTGGTACGCCCGGCCCGCGGGCACGGCGGCGCTGCTCCTGATCACCTCGCTCGTGGCGCTGACGGCGACGATCGTCATCATCGTCGAGCGCGCCCTCCTCACCGCGGACCCGACGCACCGCACGTCCTGCGACCTCAACCCGTGGGTGTCCTGCGGCCAGGTGATGCAGTCGTGGCAGGCCCACACCTTCGGCTTCCCGAACACGTACATCGGCGTGGTCGCGTTCTCCGTGCTCATCACCGTGGGGATGTCCCTGCTCGCCGGCGCCCGTTTCGCCCGCTGGTACTGGCTGCTGATGAACGCGGGGATCCTGGCGGGCTTCGCGTTCTGTGTGTGGCTCTGGTACTCGGCCGTCTACAGCATCGGCACGCTCTGCCTCTACTGCATGATCGTGTGGGCCATGGTCATCGCCCAGCTCGTGCTCGTGACGTCCCGGAACCTGCAGACCGGCACGCTGCCGGCCCCGGCCGGTCTCGTCCGACTCGCCCGGGAGCTGGCCTGGCCCGTGATCGTGCTCCTCTACGTCCTGGTGTTCGCCTCGATCCTGCTGGAACTGGGCCTCGGGGTCGTCGGGATCGACTGAGCCCGCGCTCCCCCACCGGACGCGACGACGGCGGCCGGTCACCCCACCAGGGTGACCGGCC
>NZ_KV825427.1:13718-13949 GCF_001816085.1 Micrococcus sp. HMSC31B01 | reverse complement strand
GTCCGCTCCCCACAGGAGCGGAGACGCGCGGGTTGCAGTCTCCTCGGGCGGGGTTGTGTCGCCTCAACGAAGTCCGCTCCCCACAGGAGCGGAGACGTCCGCCAGATCGCATACATGGTCCCGCCACGGAGCCTCAACGAAGTCCGCTCCCCACAGGAGCGGAGACTCAGGGTGCCACGGTAGAGGGCGTCGTGGTGGGCCGCGCCTCAACGAAGTCCGCTCCCCACAGGA
>NZ_KV825427.1:0-13698 GCF_001816085.1 Micrococcus sp. HMSC31B01 | reverse complement strand
CGAAGTCCGCTCCCCACAGGAGCGGAGACAGCACCTCAGATTACAGCCCTTTGACATGGGCAGACGCGACCGTCGGCGAGCCCTGGGCTCAAGAGGCGTCCGTGGAGCGCCATGCTTATCGGCCTCGACCCATGAACCGTGGGCTGACAAGCCCTTTTCTGATGCGACGGCTCGCCGGATTCCGGACATCGACGGAGCCTTCGCGAAGGTCCCTGGCTCGCTTCAGATGATGATGGGCCCATCCACAGAGATCTCGCGTGATCGACCCAGAAAGCTGAACTGCTCTGCGCCAAGCGTGGCCGTCAGGCCGAGGTCGCAGACCAGCACGCTGTCCTCGCCCGGATCCAGCACCGCTTCGAGGGCTGCTTGCAGGGAGACGAACTGGGCGGGCAAGGCATCCACCACGAAGACTGAATATTGGACTCGATCTCCGAACCCTTCGAGGACGCGGGCCGCCCGGGATCTGCGGCGGTCGTCAGGAATGTCATAGGCGATGAGCCTCCTCCGGAGACGATCCCGGGCACTCAACGGACTCGCACCCCCTTGTAGACCTCCTGCGAGCCGTCCAGGACGCCGAGGAACATCCTCGCCTGGACCTCTATCGCGCGGCGCCACGTCACTCTGTATCCGAAGACGGGGTGCTTGAACTCCGTCCCGAGGCGCCGTTCCACCGCCGCAATCACTTTGCGCCGGCCGGT
This sequence comes from Micrococcus sp. HMSC31B01, assembly GCF_001816085.1. Taxonomy (NCBI): domain Bacteria; kingdom Bacillati; phylum Actinomycetota; class Actinomycetes; order Micrococcales; family Micrococcaceae; genus Micrococcus; species Micrococcus sp. HMSC31B01. Next base: position 13,000 of record NZ_KV825427.1, on the reverse strand, counting down.
CTGGGTGAGCCGCGCGCCACCGAGCACATGAGTGAAAGACAGCCGCCCCAACTCGCCATTGTTGAACGCGGCCAAGATGGCGGAATCGACCACGGGCGGACGGAACTCCTCCATCAGGTCCAGCGCCAGGGCCGGCTTGTTCCGTCCGCTGGAGTGCAGCACCCCGGCATGCGGGTCCAGGCCGCAGGCCAGGACCGCACGGATCACCTCGGATAGGAGCATCCCATACCCGTAGTTCAAGGCGATGTTCAACGGGTCGGTGGCCCCTCGCCCGACCCGACCGGGGAAGGACTCAGCCACGCCCGCGTCCACACCTGGCGCCAGTAGCCCCGGGAATCCTGCGAAATACTCTGCGGCAGCCCGGCCCTCGATTCCGAACAACTGGCCGGTGGACGTCGCCGTGCTCGCCAGTCGCGTCGCCGATCGAAGACGCTTGACCACAGCTGGCATGCCTCCGAAACGCCGGAGGATCGTGGCCTGGTTCGCGACCTTGGCCACCACGAACTCGCGAGCGATGTCCACTCGGCCTTCGGCCGATGCCGCGAACTGACAGAAGCGTGCGCCGCCATTCGGCGGCTTGACTCCATTGGTCCACCCGACGACGCGCCCCGCCCCCGTGCACCAGACACAGGGGAGGCCTCGCCACATCAGCTCCCGCAGCAACGCTCCTGAGAGGTCGACGTTGCCGTGCACCACGACGGCCGACACCCGCTCCAAAGGGATGCTGGCCAGCCGCTCATCGCCCTTCACCACCGTGATCCGCCCGGCCGACATGCTCGCTCGACTCCCCGGCACAGTGAGGTGCAGGGTCTCACCGGCAGGGTCCGGCGGGACGATTCGGGACAGCACTTCTGCTTCCTGCCGTTCCTCAGGGAGGCAGACGGAGGCATGGGAGCACCGCATGCACCTCGGGTCGTCCAGTAACGGTGCCGGAGCGGTCTTCCCGTTGACCACGGACCGAGCCGATGCCACCGCATCACGGGCGGCCTTTCGGTCCGCAGCCGAGATCTCGATCGGGACCCGCCGATGATGGGTGGTGAAGTACACCTCGGCGTCCTCCACCGTGTTCCCCTGGGATTCGAGCGCCATCGTCTGCAGTACCAGCTGCAGACGATTGGTGTCGCTGATTCGGGCAGCTCGCTTCACTGGGGTGGCTTTGTGCTCGACGACGCGTAGACGCCCCGACGGGAGTCGCTCGACCCGGTCGACTCGCCCGTGGACGCCGAGAGACGGGTCGCGCACGTCGATGCCGCGCATCGTCTGAGCCTCACGTGTGGTGGGCACGTCCACCCGCGCATGGTCCGCCACTCCCTGCTGGATCTGCGCCACCTTCGGCGCTTTCTCGTCCATGGCCTCGAGCCATGCCCGACGCGGGCAGAAACTCCAGTGCGCGACCAGACTGAATGGCAGCGAGTCAGCATACGGCTCCCCCGTGTCGTGCTCAGTCATCTCAGCGCCCTCGCCGCGAGAGTGCGCCGCTCCGGGGCCGACGCACTGCCGGTGACGTTCACGGGGAAGCTCAGGATCTGAGCGAACCCCCACTCCTCCAGGATCGCCTGAGCCGCCGTCGTCTCGGCTGAGCCCAAGCTGGGCCCTGTCGCGTCTTCCCCCGCCACGAGCAGGTATCGCGAGCGCAAGGCGGCCTGCATCCGCGCCACCGTCACCCAGGATGTCGGCACCGGCATCAATAGCCGCGCCAACGACTCCCTGCGGGCTGGGATATGAGCGGACGAAACGGACCGCCCGCGGCTGTCCGCCCAGACGGGCAAGGCCGCGAGCGCCCACAGCCCCACCCAGGCACGCGCGGCATCCACCGGCCCCAGGGGGGCCATGCCCGTCGCCGTGCGGGAATCCGGCTTGTTCTTGCCCGGTTCGTCCTCCACCGTGGTCCCGAGAAGGCCCGAGGTCACTGCCTCCACCGCTCGGCCAGCCACGGCCCTTCCCGTGGGGAGGAGTGAATGCGCGATGAACTCCATGCCCTTGTTCCTGGTGCGCATCTCCCAGGCGGCCGCGCCATGGTCGGGCCGGAACGATTTGCTCGTCCTGTGCCACCAGGCCCGCTCCCCCAAGCCCACCACGAGAGCCGAGTCGAGCCCGCGCAATGGCCGCGCCGCCTCTGTGCGATCGTGCAGCAGGTCGACCCACGCGTGCTCGGACGCCGGCATCTTGGTCCGGGCCGAGAACAACGATCCGGCCACTGCGTCCGTGGAGTACAGCCAGCCCCTCGGGTCTTGGACATGCCGGGTCGCATGCCGGTGGATGAGGCCGCCAAGGGCCGCGGCATCAAGCCCTGCCCCACACAACTGCGGTCGAGAGTCCGGCTCGTCGGTCCACCGCAGCCGCACGGCACCGGCTCCCAGTTCCTCCTCCACGACCATCGCGGCGCCGAGCAGCGCCGTATGGGACAGCAGCACGTCCCACGTGCCTGTCAGCGTCACGGGCTCAGTCGTGCGGGCCATGTTCATCGTCCTTCCTTGGAGATCGTCACGTCGGCGGCCCGCAGTACCGCCTCGAGCCAGGCCACAGCCCATAGCCCCCACGTCTGCTCCACGGACAGGACCAGTGCGTCCCAGACTCCGACGTCGAACAGTTCCTCCGCGGCCATGCGGACGTGAGGGGCTGCCTCCGGGTGGACAAGACTCTCCGCCCCCATCAGGAACGTGCCGCGCCCATGCCCGTGGCTCGTTCCCACCAGACGCACGGCCAGGGCATCCGCCCCGTCCGCATGCGCGCGGAGCATCGCGGCGGACAGTTGCTCGTGCCGCCAGCCAGCGGGGAGGAACCGTGACTGACGGAAAGGCAGGGCGCTCAGCAGACTCTTCGCCATCGGCTCGTCCGCGCCAGCCACACCCTGGGTCAGCCAGGCTTGGTAACGCTCGTCGCTCTTGCCGTCGTCGTGGTGTGCCCCCGCCACGGTCAACGTCCGCTTCAGACTCTCAGGCAGGCCGAGAATTTGGGCGAACTCGCCGGCCCGGTCTGCCACGTCCCTCTGGTGATCGGCGAGGGACACAGGGCTGCGCCCGGTTGTCGCAGAGAGCTGGGCGTCGTCAGGATCGGCCGCGTCCAGCAGCTCGAACACCACCCATGCCGCCTGCTGCGGCGAGTCGGGAGCCCGGCCACCCACGTGGACCTTCACGTCGAATCGCGCGGCCAGATCCGGGTCCGCCCACTGGCCGAGATAGGCGGTGAGCCACGCGGACTGTCCCCGGTCATCCAGCGCATCCAGCACGCTGGGGAGGGTCAGCGGAACGTCCGCCTCCTGCAGGCCCGCGCAGATCTCCAACAGGGAACATCGAAGGTGGTCCTGCACGCCAGGCGAGGCGACGCCGGTCATGAACACCACCCTGCGCCGACTGGCCTTTACCGGCTCGAGCGAGAGCATCGTTCCGTCCGGAGACCGCGGGTCGAGGACGTCGCCGACAGGCTCCTGGCCATCCTCGACCAGGACGTGATGGTGTGTGGCAGCCCAGTCGTGGGGGACGCAGACGACATCTCCCGGGACGATCCCGTGACCCGAGGCCTCCGGATCCACGAGCGTCCACTGGCGTCCACGACGGACGAACGCGGGCGTGGCCCGCCCGCGTCGGCCCCCGGCGAGCAACAGGCGTAGCCGGGAGAGCGTGACCGGATAGGCCTCATGCGGCTGAGGTGGGGCAGTCGTCAGCAACGCCGCGGACTCCGCCTGGTCCAACCCTGACCAGTCCTCTCCAGCGTCTTCGCCGAGACGGGGAAGCCGGCGGCCCACGACGGCGACGTCCGTTTCCGCGTCTAGTGAGTCCCTCAGCCACAGCGTCAAGTCCGGTTCGACGGCCAGTGCCTCGGACGTGCGGCTGAACAGGGCCGCGCGCGCGGCTTCGATCTCACTGAGGACGGGCCTGGCCGGGGCGGTGGACGGGGCCGGGTGCTCCAGGAGAGCAGCGGGACTCACCCCCTTCGGATCCTCTGCGCGGTCCCGGAGCCACTCGAGCGCGTCGGTGATGTCCTGCACTTCGTAAGGAGCCGCCGTCTTGGCCGTGGGATCGGCGGACGGGCAGAGCACATGCACGGGCGCGGACTCCCGGGCCCCGGTGCGGTTGAGTCGCCCCGCCCGCTGCGCGAGCGCCGATCCCGACGCGATGTCCGTGATGAGGAACCCGAAGTCCAGGTCGAGGCCGACTTCGATCGCCTGGGTCGCCACGTAGACATCCGGGGTCCGGGATCGTTCGAGGGCCTGCTCCCAGCGGCGGCGCGGCCCCACGACGAGCGCGACATCCAGGCCGCCATTGAGACCGAGGAGGGCACGGTGCACGGCCAGGGCCGACGCGACGCGGTTCATGACGACCCCCACGGGGGTGTGTCCCGCCTGCACGGCGTCCGCCGCCATGCGGGCGATCTCCTGCGCTCCCTGCGTCGTTTCACGCGCTGTGCCCCCGACGAGCCAGGGGCCGTCCAGGTGCAGATGGACTGGCTTCGGACGATCCAGACGGCGCAGGAGCGCCTCCCCCACGGCACCCGTGCGGATGTCCGAAAGCTCGATGCCAATAGAAGTCTGGGCCGGCGCGAGTCCCGCCGGAGTGGCCGTCGTCTCGACGACCTGCAGTACTGGCACGTGAGCGGCGAGAGGTGACTCACCGGCGAGCGACGCGACACGACGAGCCGTGGTGAGCAGCTGCCGGTTGAGATGGGCCTCGTCCAGGATCAGCACGGAGTCGTATGCGATCAGCCCCGCCTCGCGGGGACGCATTCCTGCGGTGGAGCCATAGCCCCGGAACAGGAGCCGGCTGCCGGCCATGTCCGGCGTCGCACAGATCACCTGGCAGGAGACCGGGTCGTCCTGCCATCCGCGCTCCGGTGCGATCCCGCCGCGGAGCGTTGTCACCGAGCCCGGTTGCCCGGCCGGCGAGATGCGCCTCAGGGCAGCTGCGACTCGGCTCAATGGCGCCTCACCCGGGACGTCCGTGATCTCGGCGAGCTGGTCGAACACACCCTCGGCCCGGGAGGCCATGTCGTCAACGAGCGCTCGGCGCCCCACCACGTGCCAGAGGCGACGAGGGGCCCGGGCCCCTTCCCACCCGGGTGCGTGGGTCATGGCCACCGCGAAGACGTGCACCTCCAAGACGCTCGATTTGCCAGCGCCCGTGGGCGCAACGACGGCGTCAGGCCAGCGTCCCGTCGTCACGACCTGCCTCAGCAGAGCACGCTGCCAGGCGTAGGGCTCACGGCCATGGTTCACGGCGGCGAAGAACTCGTCGAACTCATCGATGGCGACGGTCAAGGCCGCCTTGTCATTGACGTTCATGACCGCTCCTGGGTCGATCCGGGAATGTCCGTGGGCACCAGCAGTCCGCAGCCCAGATGACGGCTCTGACCGAGCGCGAGGATGGCCCGATCAGGCACGACGGTACTGAGAGTGAGCGTGAGGCGGAACGGCTCGATGGGGCTGCGGCGGTCCGTACGGTGGACGTACGCCGTCGGCGTGAGCGTGCGGAACGCCCTGCCCCGAAGCCGCGCTCCGCTCTCCACGACCGCTGCGTGTCGAGCAACAGGGTCCTTCGTCGTGAACGCCGGTTCGAGGTCGCGGAGCACATTGCCCAGAGACCATGCGGCAGCCAGGTCGACGTCCCGGATCGGGGGCTTCGACTTGAGCCGTCGTTCTACGACCACGGCCGGCTGGGCGTCCCACGTCCGCACCGCACCCTCGGGCGGGGCCTTCCAGAATTGCGCCCCGTCATACACCTCGATCTCCTCGGGGGCGACGGTCAGCTGGTGCTCTGAGGTGACGACACGGCGGACGCCGGCCACGGCTGATGCCAGCATCCCCAGGGCGGGCCCGGGCATCCCTCGCGGCACGAGGACGAGGAATCGATCCCGTCCGTCCGAGAACGGCAGGGCCGGAAGGTCCCCCGGCACCAGGTGGAGTGCGACACGGTTGGCCGGTGGGGCATCGGACGGCGCATAACGGCCGGTGATCTCCGGCGGGGCGTCGGGTCCCAGGCGCGACACGAGCGCGCGGTGCAGGGCGACGCAGACACTCACGTACCGCTCTTCAGGGACAGTGGAGTTGGCCCCGATGACGGGGACCGCCAGCACCTGGGTCCAGGGAACGTCAGGTTCGTGTTGCTCGACCGACGCGAAGATCCCGCTCCGGAGGTGGTCGCGCGGCGGCAGGGCGGCATGCGGCACCGCCGACGTCGTGTGCTTGTCGCCGCTGGCCGAGGGCTTCCGCCCCAGCGTCGTTGCCGCGTGGGCACGGTCGAGCTCTGCCCTCCGTCCGGGATTCGGCATCGCCTGCCGCACCGCACCGGGGACCGCACGCAGACTTGCATTCCGGTCACGTCGATGCGTGGGCGCCGGAAGGCCCTCCCCCTCGTGCACCGTCAGACGTACGGGCGACGACGCCTCTCCGAGATGGGGCACGTCCGCGCAGAGTTGTTCCAGAGTTGAGCAGACCTGTGTGTCCGTCCCGCTGGGCCCGTCATCCCAGACCCACTGCACGGGGCCGCCGAGCGCAGTTCCGTCCGAGACAGGCCGGCCGGTCACTTTGTAGTTGGTCTTGCCGACCTCCTTGAGGAAGACCCCCTCCTTCCGGTACGCGAAGCGTCGCACGCCAGGTGCCACGGGCGTGTGACCAGGCAGGACCAACGCATCCGGCGGATGCTCCTCGAGCCAGTCCAGGGCGGCCAACGACTCTGCCGTGAACGGAGCCTCAGGATCCCCCGTCGAAAGAGTCCCCGCAGCGGCCGCCTGCACGAGGGCCGAGAAGAGCCTCGCGACATCAGGGAATCGCTCTGCGCCGCCGTCCGGCCCGTGGCCCGTGTAGACGCCCAGCGGGAAGTCCGCGCTGATGACGAGTCCGCCCACGGTCACACCTCGACGTCGTCGGTGCTGGCGGCGCCCAGGATCGCCGGGTCGCCCACCAGTTGGATGGTCTGCCCGTTCCACTCGACACCGGCGACCGACTTCGCATGCGCCAGCGCCGCTTCGAACACCTGGACGGCCACCTCGTCCGTGATGGGGGCGAGCGCCCGGGACTTGCCGTACCGGAGGTCGAGGGTCACGGTCGGCTCATCGGATTCGACCAGATGGCAGTTCGCACGCAGATGCAGCTCGCGGTCCGAGAGGGCCATGCCGAGCAGGGCGTAGGCCGCGAGCAGGGCGCGGCACGCCACGTCCTGCTCCGTCGTGCCGCCGAAGCGGAGCTGACGGAGCGCGGAAAAGGACAGGAGGCGTCGTCGCATGATGGAACGGCACGCGACACCGCCCAGTTCGCCGAGGACCGGCGGGATGTGGCCCAGGCCGAGCGTGGACATGGACGATCCGGTCTCCCCCTTCTTCTTGGCCTCGGCGAGCACCTTGTCCTGCAGTTTGGCGCTCAGTTCACCCGCCTGCGCCTTGACCAGTGCCTCGACGTCCTTGGCCGATGGCTTGACGCTCGCCGCGACGGGGTCCACACGGCCAGCTGCGCGCCGATTGGTCCGCGGCGCCCCGCCCTCCTGGTCCTGGTCGGCCAGAACGCCGATGGTCTCACCCGTCATGCAGGACTGGTAGCGGCCCTGATGCGACTTCCGAGTGGAGTCCCATGCGCCGAGGACCAAGGCCGTCGGTGCGGCGTCCAGCAGAGCCCGGGCGTCGAGCTTCGTGGCGTCCCGCAGTGCACGGTAGGCCTCGGTCTGCGTCACGGGAGCACCGTCAAGGGTGGCCGCCCGGATGTGTCCGTCGAACGCACGATGAGGCAGGGAGAGATCCGACTCGACAGCCTCTCCGTAACGCACCTCGATGGTCGGCACCTTGCGCAGCGCCTCTCCCTCCGGTGTCCCCTGATCCCGCCGAGCGGAGATGATGGCGTCCTCGTCCCGGTTGGAGACCGACTGCTTGCTGTCCACGACGACGGTCCACACCGGTCGCGGCTGACCGGCCTCGTCGAGTTCCATCCGACGCTCGTAGGCGTAGGTGGTCTCACCCCGGCCCTCGATCACCTTGGCCGGCGCGATCACCGCCCCGGGGCCGCCGGCGGGCCGGAGCGGGGTCTCCGACAAGAGTGAGGTGCTCCCCCCGGGAGCACACGCGGCGAGGAGGTCCTCGAGGGACAGGGTGTCGAAGTCAGACATGACGCGGCCTTTCGTCCTGGTCTCGGGGCCGCCCCATTCGCTCGGGCGCTGCCCCCGCTTAACGTGTCCGCCTCCCGCGCGAAGATCGAGTGGTCGGAAGCCTCGGTGAGGCATGACACAGATGCTGACAGAGCGGGCGCACAGGGTCAATAATGGAACCCTCTTAGCAAGTTCTCACTCGCATACTTACTATCAGCTAGTAGGGGTACATCCCCTGGCCCGCCTGCCCCGCGCGCCATGGGGACGCCTCCCCAGCACGCGCGTCCTCACGTAGGGTCGTCTTCGTCGCGCGGAGTCACCCACCCCCTTCGTTGAGGCTAGGTCTGTGCCTGAGAACTGCGCCCAGACGCACACCACGCGGGATCTCCGCGTCTTCGCTGAGCCGGCTCCGCGCGACACCGCCGGGCTCCATCAGGTGATTCCGCACAAGGCTGTGGAGCCTGCAGCCCCACCCCACAGACAAGGTGACGGTCGTGGTCGCTTCCGGTGTCCGGAGGCGACCACGACCGTCACCTTGTCTATCGCGGGGTACACGCCCCGCCTGACAGGCCTCACCTCACGGGGTCGGCATGCCGCCGGTCACCGGGATGGTCGCGCCCACCACATAGGAGGACTCCGGCGAGGCCAAGAACACGTACGCCGGGGCCAGCTCGGTGGGCTGCCCGGCGCGGCCCAGCGGAGTGGACTGGCCGAACTCCGGCAGGGCCTCCGGCTTCTGGCCGCCGGAGGGCTGCAGCGGGGTCCAGATCGGACCGGGCGCCACGGCGTTCACGCGGATGCCCTTCGGTGCCAGCTGCTGGCCCAGGGCCTTCGTGAAGGTGTTGATGGCGGCCTTGGTGGAGGAGTAGTCCACCAGCTGCTCCGGGGCCATGTAGGCGACCACGGAGGTGGTGTTGATGATCGTGGAGCCCGGCTTCAGGTGCGGCAGGGCGGCCTTGACCAGGCGGAACTGGGCCAGGATGTTGATGTCGAAGGTGGCCTCGAGCTGCTCGTCGTCGATGTCCTCGATCGAGTCCTGCGCCACCTGCTTGCCGCCGTTGTTCACCAGCACGTCCAGCCCGCCGAGCTTCTCGACCGCCTGGGCCACGAGGTCGGCGCAGAACGTCTTGTCGCGGAGGTCACCGGGGATCCCGACGGCGGTGCGCCCCTCCGCCTGCAGGACCTCGAGGACGTGCTGGGCGTCCTTCTCCTCCTCGGGCAGGTAGGTGATCACGACGTCGGCGCCCTCGCGCGCGAACGCGATCGCGGTGGCCGCGCCGATGCCGGAGTCACCGCCGGTGATGAGCGCCTTGCGGCCCTCGAGACGGCCGGTGCCGCGGTAGGACTTCTCACCCAGGTCGGCCTTCGGCGTCATCTCCGCGTCCAGGCCGGTGCCGGGCAGCGACTGCTCCGGCGGGCTGATCACGGGGTAGCGCTTCGTGGGGTCCTGCAGGGTGAGCTGGTCGGTGGTGGTGGTGTTCGCGTCGTCGTGCGCCACGGGGTGCTCCTCACGGTCTCGGGGCGACGCGCGGTCTGCGCGCCGTCCTCTGAGCGTAGGGAGCAGCCCCCCAGCAGAGCCACGGCTGACCGCCGGGTCACCGGACGTGCCCCACCCGCTCCCCCGGATGACGAGCCCTGCGATATGGCCCCTAAACCACGCGTTTAGGGGCCATATCGCAGGGCTCGTCGCGAGGAGTCGGGGCCGGTGCCGGGGCCGGGCGTCACAGTCCGCCGTGCACGAACTCCCCTCCCACGGCGGTGGCGACGACGTCGATCGCCGCGATCTGCTCGCTCGGCACCGCCCGAGGGTCCTCGCTGAGCACCGTGAAGTCCGCGAGCTGGCCTGCGACGAGCCGTCCCTTGCGGCCGCCCCAGCCGGTCGCCTCCGCGGAGCCGACCGTGTAGGCGTGGAGGGCCTCGGCCACCGTGAGCCGCTCCGCGTCCGGGCCGTACTGCTCGCCGGTCTCGGTGCGGCGCAGCACGAAGTCCTGGATGACCTCCAGCGGGCGGCCGCCGGCCACGGGACGGTCCGAGCTGCCCGGCAGCACCAGGCCCGCGCGCAGCAGCCGCCCGGCCGGGTACGACAGCGCGGCCCGCTCCGGCCCGATCCGCTCCCGCACCGACCCGCCGAACGCGCTGATGAAGTTCGGCTGGGTGGCCATCACGACCTCCAGCTCGGCCATACGGGCCACCTGATCGTCGCGGACCACCCCGCCGTGCTCCACGCGGTGCGGCATCACGGGCCGCCCGAACCGGCCCCGCGCCTCGGCGATCACGTCGAGGGCGAAGTCGAGGGCGGCGTCGCCGATCGCGTGCAGGGCCAGCGCCCAGCCGGCGGCCGCCGCACCGAGGCACGCCCGGCGCATCTCCCCCGCGTCCTGCTGCAGGTAACCGCGGCCATGACCGTGGCCGCAGTAGTCCTCGGTCATCGCGGCGGTCTGCCCGAGCATCGACCCGTCCGTGAACACCTTCGCCGGCCCGATCTGCAGCCACTCGTCGCCCACGCCCGTGCGCACGCCGGCGTCGAGGGTGAGGTGCGTGCCGTCGTCGGGATGGCCGTCCACCGAGTGCAGCGCGTCCAGGGTGACCATCGTCTGGAAGCGGGTGCGCAGCAGCCCCGCGTCCCGGGCGCGCTGATACGCGCCAAACTCGAGCGGGCTGTGCCCGATCCACCCGCCGGCCACCCCCGCATCGGTCACCGAGGTGATGCCCTCGGCCGCGTACTCCTGCGACGCCCGCGCCAGGCACGCGCCGATGTGCTCGTGGGACTCCGGGTGCAGCAGCCGGGTCACCAGGCTCATGGCGGTCTCCTCCAACAGACCGGTGGGCCGGCCGGCGGCGTCCGTGAGGATCCGCCCGCCCTCGGGCTGCTGCAGCACCTGCTCCCCCACGCCGGCCAGGACCAGCACCGCCCCGGACACCGTGACGGCGTGGCCCGTGTTGTGGCGGATGAGCACGGGGCGCCCGGAGGCGGCGGCATCGAGGCTGTCCCGGTCCGGTTGGGGTCCGGTGAGGTGGCCGGGGTCGAAGCCGGTGCACGTCACCCAGGCGCCGGGGTCGAGCTCGGCGGCGCGGGCGCGGACCCGGCGGTGGACCTCCTCCGCGGTGCGCGCGCCCTCGAGGTCCACGTCCAGCCGGGACTGGCCGAACCAGACGCTGTGCGCGTGGGCGTCGTTGAACCCGGCGAGGACGGTGCGCCCCCGCGCGTCGAGGCATTCGCGCGTCGCGAGGCCGTCCAGCTCCTCGTCCACCCCGACGACGACGCCCCGCCACACCCCCAGCCGCGAGGCCGACGGGCGGGCGGGGTCGCCGGTGATGAGGCAGGCGTTCTCCACGATCAGGTCGAGCTGCATGGGGGCGGGTCTCCTGGGGCGGGGCGGGCGGGCGAGGCGCGGGTGGGCGGCCTCGTCCGCGAGCGTAGCCGGGACGCGGGTCAGGGTGAGGTCTCGGCGGCGCTCACTTTCAGGGCCGAATACGACTCTCCCGGGCCCCAGAGCCCCCGGGAGAGTCGTATTCGGCCCACAAAGTGCGGAGGGCGCGGGTCAGGCGGTCGGCCCGCCGCCCGCGGCGGTCATCGCGCGTTCCAGGTCGGCCAGCAGCTCGGCGGTGGGCTCCACGCCCACGGACAGACGCACGAAACCGTCCGGGACGTCGTCGCCCCAGCGGGCGCGGCGCTCGGCCGCCGTGTGCGTGCCGCCGAAGCTGGTCTGCGGCACCACGTACTGCGCCGCGGCGATGAACCGCTCGGCCGCCGCCGCGTCCGCGAACCGCAGCCCGACGAGGCCGCCCGCCGCCGTCATCTGACGCGCCACGACCTCCGCGTCCGGGTGGTCCGCCAGCCCCGGGTAGACCACGGCGCGCACCGCCGGGTGGCCCGCGGCCAGCTCCGCGACCGCCTGCGCCGAGGCGCACATCCGGGCGAAGCGGACCTCGAGGGTCTCGAGACCGCGGTGGATGAGCCAGGCCTCGTGGGTGCCCAGGATCCCGCCGGCCAGGGTCCGCCAGCCGCGCACCCGCGCCATCACCTGCGGGTCCCGGCTGGCCACGTGCCCGCCGAGGGCGTCCGTGTGCCCGTTGACGGCCTTCGTGTCCGAGGCCACGACCACGTCCGCCCCCAGCTCCAGCGGGCGCTGCCCCAGGGGGGTCAGCAGCGTGTTGTCCACCACCACGAGGGCCCCCGCGCCGTCCCGGCGGCCGTTCGCGTGGGCGCGGGCGGCGACGTCCGCCAGGTCCGCGACGCGCAGCCCCGGGTTGGAGGGGGTCTCCACGAGCACCAGGTCGTAGCCGCTCAGGTCCGCATGGGCGAGCCCCTGGGTGGCGACCAGGTCCACGTGCACGCCTCGGGGCGTGAGGTGCTCGGCGGCGAGGGCGCGGGTGGGCCCGTAGCCGTCCGCGGGCAGGAGGGCGCGGTCCCCCGGGTGCAGCAGGGGCAGCAGGACGGCGGCGATCGCGGCCATGCCGGAGGGGACCACGGCGACGTCGGCGTCCTCCAGCGCGCCCAGGGCGGCCTCGAGCGCGGACCAGGTGGGCGTGGCCCAGCGCGCGTACTGGAAAGGCACGTCCGCGCCGGGGGCGGTGGGGGCGCCGTCCGGGTCCGCGCCGGGCAGGTGGAACGCGCTCGCGTGGACCAGCGGCGGGGAGATGGACTCCCCCGGGGCCATCCCGTGGGCGCGGTGGTGCAGGACGGTGCCGAAGGCGGGCGGCGGCGGGGCGGCGGACATGGCCCCGAGCGTAGTCCCGACCCCGGACGCGGCAGCGCGCCCCCTCCCTAGACTGGCGGACATGACCTCCGGCCCTCCCTCCCCCGCCCTGCCCGCCGGGCCCGCCGCCCACCTGCGCGGCGAGCACCTGACCGTCTCGCTCGGCGGGCACCGCGTGCTCACGGACGCCACGGTGCGGATCAACGCCGGCTCGCGGCTCGGGATCGTGGGTGA
>NZ_KV825426.1:0-3041 GCF_001816085.1 Micrococcus sp. HMSC31B01 | reverse complement strand
GGCGGGCGTCGCCCTCACGTCGGTCCCGCATCCGGCGGTGCTGGTGCCCGCCCTCGTGCTCGCGACGGGCGCGTTCTTCGCCGCCCACGCCGTGGCCTCCGCGTGGTCCGGGACGGCCGCCCCCGCGGGCCGCGCCCAGTCGACCTCCCTGTACAACTTCGCGTACTACGCCGGCTCGAGCCTCTTCGGCTGGCTGGGCGGCGTGTTCCACGAGTCCCACGGGTGGCCGGGGACGGTGCTGATGGTCCTGGCCCTGGTGCTGACCGCCCTGGCGAGCGCCGTCGTCGTGCTGCGCGGGCGCGGGACGGCCCCGGCGCGCTGAGCCGGGGCCGTCGTGGGGGCGGGTGTCAGCGGGTCGACCCGCGGGTCACCAGCCGAGGGCCTCGGCATCCGTGCCGGTGGCGGACCGGGCCTGGTCGCGCCAGGTGGCGAGGACCTCCGGGTCCTGCAGCTCGAGCCACGCGATCATCTGCTGGTAGGTCACGCAGTAGGTGTCCTCCTCGACGCAGACCTCGCGCATGACCTTCTCCACAGCCGGGTTGAACGCGTTGAGACCCCAGTCGTTGAAGTGGTTGCCGAAGACCAGCGGGGCGCGGTTGCCCGCGAACGCCGAGTCGTACATGTAGCGGTAGGTGCGGTACTGGAAGTCGGTGAGTCGGGAGACGTCCTCGGGGATGTCCTTGCCGCCGTTGCCGGAGATCCAGAAGTTGTAGTCCATCGCCATCACGAACGGGCTGGCCGCGTCCTTCTCGGCGAGCACGGGGGACCAGGTCATCGGCATCTCGAACTCCCAGATCCCGTCCTCCTGGTAGGGCCAGGCGACGCCGGAGGCGGCCGCGGCACGGGACGTGTCGTACTCGAGTCCGTTGTCCTTCCACATCGGGACGAGCTGGTCCCACTCCCCGTCGAGGCAGGGCAGACGTCCGCCCTTGACGTCCTCGGGGGTGACCTCCAGCGTCGGCAGGGTGCTGCCCGGGTTGTAGGCGCCGGGGTCGGAGAGGATGTCCGTGAACGAGCCGTACTCCTGCTCCCACTCGGCCGTCGACCACTTGTCGCCGCCGTACGTCGCAAGGGCGCACAGGTGACCCGCGTAGTGGGTGCCGATCTCGTGGCCGGCGGCGTGGGCCGTGTTGATGTTCTCGATGCGCTGCGCCACCTCGGCCTCGTCGCCGCCGAACTCCGTGCCCACGTAGCCGGGCTCGTTGCCGGGCGCCGTGTAGTTCTCCCGATTGGCGGTCTCGATCAGGTTGATCGCCGACTGGAACACCGTGAACTTCGCGTCGGAGTCCGCCGCCGCGTCCAGGAAGGTCTTCCAGCGCGCGTCCTGACGGCCGCCGTCGAAGGAGAAGAGGACGAACTGCGGCGGACGCTCCTCCGCCGTGAAGGCCCGCATCGGCACGCCCTCATGGGAGCGGGCGGCCAGGGGGAGCGCGGGGTCCGCGGGGTCTGCGGCGGCCGACGGCGAGCCCTCACCGGACGACGCCGCATCCGAGGACCGTCCCTGCGACGACGCCGGGGCGTCCGAGGAGCCCGACGGCGCGGCCGCCGTCCCCTCGTCCCCCTGCGGGGCGGCACAGCCGGCCAGCACGAGGGCGAGCGCCACCGACGTCCCCCACCAGCGGCGTCGCCGGGACGAGGGGGTGTCGACGGTGCGGGCGGACGGGCGGGGGAAGGACATGCGGTCTCCTGGCTCGGTCGAGTGGCGGGCGGAGTGTCTCCTCCATGGCCGCCGTGACCAGACACGGAGGACTCCACATTCCACCGTAGGGGAGGCCCCCCGGTGGCTCTGGAGCCCTGGCAGAATTGTGACCAGGTTGTGATGTGGCGCCGCGGCCGCCGGCATGGCCCTCGCGGGCCACACCTAGACTGGAGGCATGGAATATCTCGTCCCTGTCCTCGCGGTGGTCGTCATCGGCGCCCTCGCGTTCGCCGCCGCCCGGTGGATGTCGGCCGGTCGAGCGCGTCAGGCGGCGGACCCGCGCACGCCGTCCGGTCGCGGGCTGGACATCGGGCCGGAGCGAGCGCGTCTGGCGGCGGGGCTGCTGGACGAGAACGCCCATCGGCGCGTGTACGGGCACATCGCCCAGAACCGCGTGATGGAGGCCGTGCGCGACTACCGCGCCCACACGGGACGTGGCCTGAAGGACGCCGTCATGGACGTGCAGTCCCTCGCCGTGCATCCGCAGGTCTACTCCGAGCCGGTGCAGGAACCGGACGCCACGTCCGCCGGAGTCGCGGGGCCCGTTCCCGGCGACCATGGGGAGCCCCACCGGGACGACGCGGCCCCGGCCGAGACCCCCGGGCCGAAGCGGCCCGGACAGGATTCGAGCGGGCGGGGGGAGCCGGACGCCCAGACGCCCGATCGCGAGACCTCTGACGCCGTGGCCGAGGACGACGCCCGGCAGGACACCGACCACGCCTCGGCCGCGCCGCGTCCGACGGCGCCGTCTGCCGACGAGTTGACGACCCTGACCGTCCCGGCCGAGTGGACCGCCGCCCCCGCCGAGGAGGAGCTCCCCTTCGAGGTCGAGGTGATGCGGGGGACGGAGTCCGTCCGCCTCTCCTCGCAGGACCTGCCGCCGTGGCTGCGCGACCAGCTCGCCGCCATGGTGCGGGACGGCAACCTCGAGTCCGCCGCCGTCCAGCTGTCCAGCCACTCGGAGCTCTCCGTGCCAGAGGCGTACGAGCTGCTGCGCCGCATGCGCGAGCGTCGCGGGGAGGGCTAGTCACCAGCCGGTCGGCATGTCAGGTCCCCGCGTACAGACGCGAAGAGGGCCGGAATCGCGTGGATTCCGGCCCTCTCTGGCGGAGACGGGGGGATTTGAACCCCCGGCCCAACTTTCGTCGAGCCCTTCATTAGCAGTGAAGTCCATTCGGCCGCTCTGGCACGTCTCCTCCATCCGGCGCGCCTCGCACGGGGCGACGCGCGGCCAGACCGGTTCAGCTTAGCGCGCCAGGCCAGGGCAGGGCAAAGGAGCGGCGTGCTCACGGACGGATCACCATCGCGCACGAGCGGGGCCCCGGATCCATGGATCCGGGGC
>NZ_KV825425.1:0-1308 GCF_001816085.1 Micrococcus sp. HMSC31B01 | reverse complement strand
CGCTCCCGCCGCGTCGCGATCGCCCCGGGGGCCATCGGCCTGCCGGACGTGCGCGGCGAGGAGCACCCGGACGGCGTGGTCCTCGAGGAGGCCTCGACCGGCTCCGTCGAGCTGACCCAGGCGGTCACCGCGTTCTATGACGCCGTGCACGCCTGGGACCCGTCCACCCTGAGCGTCGGGGCCGCCCAGCAGCTGCTGCTGGGCCCGGCCACCGGGGCCGCGGGCGCCGTCGTGCTCCGCGACGCGCCGAAGGCCGAGGGCGGGCGCATCCGCGCGTTCGCGGTCTCCTACACCCCGGAGCGCCAGGACGCGCCGGCCGACGTGCTCGTGGGCTGGGACCCGGAGCTGGGGCAGGAGGACGCGCTGCAGGCCGTGGCCGACCTGCTCGCCCTGCTCGTGGCCCAGTACCCCGTGCAGCTCGAGGTGGACGAGGCGATGGCCCCGCTGGAACGGATCGTGGACGGGCTCATCGGCGGCAACGCCGCGCGGACCCTGGTGGACACGTACGTGTTCGTGGACGACACGACGGGCGCGTGAACCAGGCAGCCGAAGCGGACCGCCGGCGCACCCGCGCCCTGCGGGGCACCGTCCTGGCGGTGGCCCTGCTCAACGGCGCCTACCTGGTGGTCGAGATCATTCTGGCGGTGGGGATCGGCTCGGTGGCCCTCGTGGCGGACTCCGTCGACTTCTTCGAGGACTTCGCCGTCAACCTGCTGATCTTCGTGGCGCTCGGGTGGACGGCGGCCCGGCAGGCGGTCATCGGCAAGGTCATGGCCGGGATCATCGTGCTCCCGGCCGTGGCGGCGCTCGTCATGGCGGCCACGAAGATCGGCGACCCCGAGCCGCCGGCCGCGGGCGTGCTGCTGGGGGTGGCCGTCGGCTCGATCCTCGTGAACCTCGTGTGCGTGGCCCTGCTGGCCCGCGTCCGCACCGACGGCGGCTCCCTCACCCGGGCGGCGTGGCTCGCGGCGCGCAACGACCTCGTGGCCGGTGCCGTGCTGATCGCCCTGTCCGGGATCACGGTCCTGACGGCGTCGGGCTGGGCAGACATCATCGTGGGCGTGCTGCTGGTGCTGCTCAACGGCTCCGCCGCCAAGGAGATCTGGGAGGCTGCGACCGAAGAGCACCTGGCGGCCCAGGCCCTCGCCGGCGAGGTCGACGACGACTGAGCGGTTCCTACGGTTCCTACGGGGCGGCGGGCAGCCGGGCGGCGAGCACCGCCCCGACGGCGGCCAGGCCCAGGAACACCGTCAGCGCCGGTGCAAGACCGACGGCGCCGGCCAGCGCCCCGACCGCCGGGCTGAGCCC
>NZ_KV825424.1:0-1473 GCF_001816085.1 Micrococcus sp. HMSC31B01 | reverse complement strand
CGCGATCTGCTCGGGGTCGGCGTCGGCGCGCACGCAGGGCACCCCCATGCTGCGGAGGCGACGGCGCTCGGTGCGAACCTCGCTGAGCGCCGCCACGCCCACGGGTCGGGGCAGCCGGGCCGTCTCCTCCAGGAAGGCGGCGGTGAGGGACTCGGTGTCCCCGGCTACGAGGACCGCGTCCACGAGACCGGAGCGGGCGATCGCGAGCAGCTCGGCGAGGTCCTCGGCCCGGCGGAGGACCGTGATGTCCGTCTGGTGCCGCTCGAGCGGGCCGATGTGGTCCAGGCCCGGCTGGACGGTGGTGGCCAGGGCGATGCGCACGGTCAGCGCACCCCGTGGGCCGGCACGAGGGTGACCCGCGCGTCCTTGACCTTCGCGTCCACGATGCGCGGCAGGGTCTCCTCCGGTGCCAGCAGCTGTACCCGGGTGGTGCCCGAGCCGCCGAAGCCGTTCTGCTCCGCCGTGACCTCGGAGATCTCGAGCGCCTCGGCCAGCCGGGCCGGGTCCGCATGGCCGCGGCCTCCCTCCGCGGGCATGGCCACCCAGACGTCCACGCGGTCTCCCACGCCCACGCCGGACGGCAGCGGCTCGTCCAGGGCCACCCCGACGGGACGACGGCCGTCCGGGTCCGCGTCCACCAGTGCCGCCGCCGGCAGCAGCTCGCCGGCCCGGACCGTCCCGGAGACCATCCGCCCCTCGGGCGCCGGAGCATCGGCGCTGAGGTACCGCTCGCCGGCCTCGCTGAGGTTCACCTCCACGGGCCGCAGGTCCCCGGCCGCGATGGGTGTGCCCGGGGGCAGGTCCTCCGCAGCCGTCCAGTACGCGGCGGTCCGCTGGGAGGAGGCGACCAGCGCCACGACGCCGGCGATCGAGGCGAGGACGAGAATGAGACCGACGAGGAGCCGGGGATCCCGCCAGCGGGGCCGGCGCAGACGGCCGCCCTCGGCGGACGCGGACATGGTCGTGGACACCGGATGTTCCCCCCTTCGGACCGGCCTCTCGGGCCGCCGCGGCCCCGGCACCCCGTCGGTGTCGGCCCCTCCGCGCTGCGCCCAGAGTAACCACAGGGGCCGTGGATCGCCGGATCCGCCGCGTACGCTGTGGAAAAGTGTCGCCTCCGGGTGTTCCCGGGGTTGAATGGGTCGACGTCGTGGGCCGCCCGCGACCGTCCTGGACGCCTCGACCGAAGGAGCACCGTGCAGCGCTTTCTCACCCTGACCGACGTGGCGGAGACCCTGAACATCTCCGGTCAGGCCGCCCGTGCCCTGGTCCGCTCGGGTGAGCTGCAGGCCATCCAGGTCGGGGGCCGCGGTCAGTGGCGCATCGAGGTGTCCTGGCTCGAGGACTACGTGGAGCGTCAGAAGGAAGTGACGCGCGCCCGCGTCCGGGAGTGGACCGAGGCGGACGCGCAGGCCCGCTGAGCCCACACGGTCTGCTCAGGCGGGGCGCAGCAGGTCCTCGGCCGTCTGGGCC
>NZ_KV825423.1:0-850 GCF_001816085.1 Micrococcus sp. HMSC31B01 | reverse complement strand
CGCGGACCCGGCGGCGCTCGGGGACGACCCGGAGCTGGCCCGCCAGGTGGACTGGGTGCTGCTGCGCCGCCGGGACGTCGCCGGGACGGGCGGGGAGACCGCCCTGCCCGAGCACGTCTCCGTGTCCCTCTACGGCGAGCTCGCCGCCGACCCGCAGGCCGTGGCCGAGCAGCTGCGCCGGCCCCTGCCCCGGCCGCCCGCGCACGCGGCGCGACGCGGCACGGCGTTCCACGCGTGGCTCGAGGAGCGCTTCGGGGCCACCGGCATGCTGGACATCGACTCGGCCGAGGACGCCGCGGACCTGTGGGTCGACGAGGCCCTCGACCTCGGCCCGATGCAGGAGTGGTTCCGCTCCTCGCGCTGGGCGGAGCGCACCCCGGCCTTCGTCGAGGCCCCGGTCGAGACGACGGTCGGCGGGATCACGCTGCGGGGCCGGGTCGACGCGATCTACCGCTCCGGCGGGGACCCCCGCCTGCCCTTCGACCCCGAGGCCGACTGGGAGCTCGTCGACTGGAAGACCGGCGCCGTGCCGCGGGGCCGCGACCTCGAGCTCAAGTCGCTGCAGCTGGCCGTCTACCGGCTCGCCTGGTCACGGCTGCACGGGATCCCGCTGGAACGGATCGGGGCCAGCTTCGTGTACGTGGCCCACGGGCAGGAGCGCTCCTTCCCGGACCTGCCGGGGGAGGAGGAGCTCGAGCGTCACATCACGGACGCCCTGGCCCGCCGTTGATCGGCCGCACCACCTCGACGGCGGGCAGCGACCCCGTCTCCGGGTCCGCGCTCCTCACGGCCGCGGCCTCCCGGGCGTCCTCCGCCGCATCCCGGGCGTCCTCGGCGGCGTCGGCGGCCG
>NZ_KV825422.1:0-3782 GCF_001816085.1 Micrococcus sp. HMSC31B01 | reverse complement strand
AGCACGTCCCGGCCCTCGTCCGGGGCCGGGCGGCGACGCTGCAGCGGGCGCGCGTTGGGAGGCGGACGCAGGGGCAGCAGCTCGCGCGGCGGGAGCGGCTCGTCGCCCCGCACCACGACCAGGTCGGAGAACACCTGTTCCAGCGGCTCGGCGGCCTCCGGCTGGAAGGCGGCCTCGCCGTGGAACACGCCGCGGACGAACCAGCGCGGACCGTCCACGCCCACGAACCGGGCGACGTTCCACCCCGGCGAGCCGTCCGGCAGCGCCGCCGGCACGCGCGTGAGGATCTCGATGCCGAAGCGGCCGGTCTGCTCCTGCACGGTCGCGTGGGCGGTGGTCGACAGGGAGTCGTGCAGCTCGGCGCGCAGGTCGTCCCACAGGCCCGTGCGGCGCGGGGCGCTGAACGCCTGGACCTGCAGCGCCGAGCGGCCGAGGCTGACGGTGGCGGCGACGATCCGCTTCGTCGCGTCCTCGACGTCGAGGCGCAGCTTCATGCCCTGGACCGCCCGCAGGCGCAGCGACCCCAGGTCGATCATGCCGGCGGGATCCGGGCGGGTGGCGACGTCGTGCGGACCGACGTCGGCTGCCTCCGGCGCGGCGGCGATCTCGAGGTCGCGCTCCTCCAGCAGCTCGGCCGGCAGGCTGACCTGCTCGTGGCGCACGGTGCGGTTGCGTCCGAAGATCACGACGTCCTCCCAGGGGTGTTGTCGGCGGTGAAGCCGCCGGTCGAGCCGAAGCCGCCGGCCCCGCGCTCGGAGTCGGGCAGCGCGTCCACGGGCTCGAAGCGGGCCCGCACGACCGGCTGCAGCACGAGCTGGGCGATCCGGTCGCCGCGGCGCAGCACGATCGGCTCCGTCGGGTCCAGGTTGATCAGGGGCACCTTGATCTCGCCGCGGTAGCCGGCGTCGATGGTGCCGGGGGCGTTGACGACGCTCAGGCCGTGGCGGACCGCGAGGCCCGAGCGGGGGTGCACGAACCCCGCGTGGCCCTCCGGGATGGCCAGCGCCACGCCGGTCGGCACGAGGGCGCGCTCTCCCGGGGCCAGGGTCACGTCGACGGCGGTGCGCAGGTCCGCGCCCGCGTCGCCCGGCTGCGCGTAGGCGGGCGGGGCCAGGCCCGGATCGAGGGCGTGCAGGGGCACGGGCAGCTCGGCGGAGTCGGTCACGAGGCCCGACCCTACACGAGCACCCGTCGGCCCGGGGCCGCGTCGAGGCGGCCGGGCGGGCGCCCTCGCCGGTGCCGCGCGGCGGGACCGGAGTCCGGATGTGGGAAGCTGGGACCCATGCGTGATCCCCAGCAGCACCCCGTCGCCGATGCCTCCCGCCGCGCCCCCGAGGGCGCTGCGGCGGGACCCGATCCGGTCCTGTTCGAGGAGCGGTTGACGCCCTCCCCGGGGGTCTGGGCCGTGGCGCTCATGCTGGCGGCGCTGACGATACTCGTGTTCGCGCCGATCGACCTCGGGGTGGGCATCGCGGCCGCCGTCGCGTTCTTCGCCGTCGAGGTCCTGATCCTGGTGGCCACCACCCCGCGCATCGTGGTGCGCGAACGCACCCTCCAGGTGGGCCGCGCCAGCATCGAACGGCACCACGTCGGTCAGGTCACGGGGTATCGCGGCGAGGACGCCCGGGCCCAGCGCGGCCCGCTGCTGCACGGGCTGGCCTTCGTGAACGTGCGCGGCTGGATCGCGCCCGTCGTGCGGATCCAGCTGACCGACGAGCGCGACCGCACACCCTACTGGCTGACCAGCACCCGGCGTCCGGAGGAGCTGGTCGCGGCCCTCGGCGGGACCATGGCCCGGCAGGAGGGGACGGCCGAGGGCCGCTGACCGCCCCGGCGGCGGGGGCTCAGCCCTCGCAGTCGGTGCAGTAGATCAGGCCGTTCTTCTCACGCGCGGCCTGCGAGCGATGGCGGACCAGGAAGCAGGAGGCGCAGGTGAACTCATCCGACTGGGCGGGCAGCACCCGCACCATCAGCTCTTCACCCGAGAGGTCGGCGCCGGGCAGCTCGAACCCCTCGGCGGCCTCCGCTTCGTCCTCGTCCACGACGGCGGACTGGGTGTCCGTGCGCCGTGCCTTCAGCTCCTCGATGGAGTTCTGGCTCAGCTCTTCCTCGTTCTTGCGAGGGGCGTCGTAGTCAGTGGCCATGGGGTTTCACGCTCCGCTGGTGGGGGACGGCACCGGGACCGGTGCCGGCACTGCGCGGGCGGCGTCGTGGGCGGGCCACGCATCACCGGCCTGCGCCGTTGCGCGTAGATTGTGCACCATGGCCGAACCCGTGCCAAATGTTGACCGGCATGCTCGCCCAGGGCGGATTCGCGCGGGCGCGCGCCCCTCGCCCGGGCCGTGGTCTGCGGCCCGGCGGCTAGGATCGGGGCATGCCCGGCCGGGCGTCCGCATGCCCGGTGACCAGAACACGATGTGGGAGGGACCACCGCCATGGCAGAGCTGCGACTGACCGGACCCACCGAGGACGGCGACGCGCTGCGTTTGTCGGGGCCCGAGGGCGAGGAGCACACGCTCCCCCTCTCCCCCTATCTGCGCCGGCTGGTCATCGAGGGCGCCGCGCCCGAGGACGGGCGACCGGCCGAGGACGGCCCCGCGGCCTGGCACGACATGACGGAGATGGACGTCCCCGGGGCGGACGACGAGGACGCCGAGGGACCGGTGGACGCGGCGACGCACGCCGACGATGCCGCGGAGGAGGACGAGCGGGCTCCCGAGGCGCCCTCCGGCCCGGCCCGGCCGGACGAGGACCTCGCGCTCACCCCGCGGATCGACCCGCGGCCCGTGGCCGACGACTCGACCGCGGACGGACCGACCCCGGCGCCGCTGACCGACCAGGAGTCCGTCAAGGCCGCCGCGACCCAGGAGGCCGTGCCCCTCACCCCCCGGGAGATCCAGCAGCGCATCCGTGCGGGCGCCTCCGTGGAGCAGGTGGCCCGGGAGAGCGGGAACGCGTTCTCGCGCATCCGCACCTACGGTCACCCCGTCTTGGCCGAGCGCGACTGGATCGCCCGGCAGGCCCGCGCCGTCGAGGTCTGGGTCGGCGGGCCCGACCTCTACTCGGACCTCGTCCAGGACGGCGGCCCCACGACGCTCGGTGAGCTCGCCGCGCACCGGCTCGCCGAGCTGGGCGTGGACGAGGCGAGCCTCGAGTGGGACGCGTGGCGCGAGGACCAGGCCGGCTGGACCGTGGCCGCCCGGTTCGCCGTGTCCGGTGCGGGGAGTCTGCCCACCCGCGAGGAGCCGCCGGCGCTCTGGACGTTCCGCCCGGCCGGACGCCACCTCGAACCCGAGAACGCCTGGGCCCGCGCCCTGTCCGAGGCGGAGGCCTGGGACCTGGTCCCCCGCGCCCCCGCGGCCGAACCGGTGACGGACGACGTGGACGCCGAGGACGCCGTGACCCCCGCGGGTGCGCACTCCCCGGCCGCCGACCGCGACGCCGATCTGCTGGAGATCCTGCGGGTGCGCCGGGGTCAGCGTGTGGGCGCGGACCTGGAGTCGGACGACGCGCTCGCGCACCTGATCGCTCGCGAGCACCAGGACCGGAGTCGGCGCGAGGCCGCCCAGGCGCCCGAGCGGCTCGCCCCGGTCGACGCCGAGGGGGCCCTGACGACCGCCGACGACGCCCCGGGCATCGACGAGCCGGAACCGGCCGCCGAGACCGACCGCGCCGAGGACACTGCCGCAGACGTCGCGGACGCGGAGGTCGCGGACGCGGAGGTCGCGGACGCGGGTGTCGAGGACGAGGGGGCGGAGCCCGCGCCTCGCGAGCGTGCCGCG
>NZ_KV825421.1:0-5315 GCF_001816085.1 Micrococcus sp. HMSC31B01 | reverse complement strand
CGAGCGCGCGGTGTCCGCGGCCCGCCGGGTCAGCGGCCACTGGGCGCGCTGCCACGCGTGCCAGCGCGGCAGGTCCTCGGAGCGCCAGAAGAGGGGCGCGTCGGTCATGCCCACCACCCCTGGGCCATGGCCGCCCGGTGCGCGAACGTGTGCTCCGCGTGCGACCGGCGGCGGCCGGCCCCCCGGATGCGCGCTCCCCAGGCGGGGTCCGCGACGACCCGGCGGCCCAGCTCGATGAGGTGGTCCGCGTCCTCGAAGGCGAGCACCTCCTCGTCCGGGACGTAGAACTCGGCCACGTCGGCCCGATCGACCAGCTGGAGACCGCCCATGCCGGGCACCTCGAAGGTCCGCATCGCATGGCCGGCCTGCAGGCCGTGGATGTTGATGGCGCCCGCGGCGGCCGCCTGCACGGCGTACGCCTCCTCGAGGGGGATGTCCCGTTCGGCCGGCAGGTCCGGCCGGGTCAGCTCCCACGTGCGCAGGCGGTCCACCGGGTGGTGGCTCCACTGACGCCCGTAGGCGCGCACCGGCACCCCGGCCGCGGCCAGGCGCGAGAGCAGCTCCACGCGGTTCGGGTAGCGCGAGCCCACGAAGACCAGTTCGTCACGCCGCGGCACCTGGGGCAGCGCCATCGCCGGGTCGAAACCATTGGGCATGTAGTGGGCGTCCACGCCCTCGCCGGCCAGCAGCTCGGCCTCGGAGCGGGCGTAGCTGAGCACCGGCCCGACGGAGCGCAGGAACTCCATCGAGTAGTCGTGCCGCGCGAGGTCGTCGTACAGCCAGAGCATGCGGGGCAGGCCCGCATCGAGGATCTCGGACCAGAAGGCCTCGCCCAGCGAGTCCCCCTTGATGACGAGCACGCGGTCCGGCCGGGCCTCACGCAGCGCGGCCACGGCCCGCCCGGTGTCCCAGGCGACCCGCGCGGCCGTGCGGTCCACGCCCGCCTTCTGCGGCAGCTCGAGCAGCCCCTTGTTCCGCAGCTTCATGCCGAGCGTGGCGTAGGCGTCGTAGCAGTGCACCGTGACGTCGAAGCCCTGGGCAGCCCACGCCGCCGCGATGGAGCGGTGATAGCCGTGGAACGCCGGCGAGACCAGGAACAGCCGTTCCGGTGAGCGGCCGCCCCGCGCGTCGGGCGGCGCCGGCACGGTGTAGCCGGTGGCGCTCATCGGCGCCGCCCCTTCCAGACCAGCGCGTGCTCGTCCCGGAGCACGGCGCGGGCGTCCACGTCCACACCCCGGGCCTGCCGGAGCGCGTTCACGGCGAAGTTCGCCCCGGTGGCCGCGGTGAGCGCGGCCTTGAGGACCCGGGGGTGACCGAACTTCCGGGCGTAGCGGTACCGGGAGTCCACCAGCCAGCCGCGCCGGCGCAGCGGATCCGAGGAGCCGTGCAGCCCGTGCGGCACACGGACGGCCGGCACCACGATCGACGGCACACCGTGCTCGCGCAGGCGGCGCTGCAGATCGACCTCCTCGGAGTTCATGAAGTACTCCTCGTCGAACCCGCCGACGGCGCGGACCTGCGCCATCGGCAGGAGCAGCACGGCGCCCATCACCCAGTCGACCGCCACGGGCGAGACGGACCGGGCCGCCGCGACGTCGTGCCCCACGGCCTCGTGGAGCACGTCCAGGTGGCGGAAGCGGGCCAGCGGGGTCAGCCACTCGACGGTCTGGTGCAGGACCGTGGGGAAGTGCCGCCCGGACCACTGCGGCGTGCCGTCCTCGTTGACGACCTGCGGGCTGACCACGGCCGGCTGGTACGGAGCGGCCGCAACCACCAGCGCGTCGATCTGCGCCCCCGTGATCTCGGCGTCCGAGTTGAGGACCAGGGCCAGCTCGGTGGTGACCGCGGCCAGGCCGGTGTTCACGTTCGCCCCGAAGCCGCCGTTGCGCTCGCGGCGCACCACGGTCAGACGCGGATCGTGCGCCTCGGGGTACGGGGTGGGCGAGGCGTCGTCCGAGACCACGACGGCGGCCAGCGCGTCTCCGGGATCGGTCAGCAGGCGGTCGACGAGGGCGAGGGTGGGGGCCGGATCGCCGTAGTGCGGGATCACCACGGTCACCGCCGCCGTGGGCGACTGGGCTGCCATGCGGGCTCCTCCCTCAGCTCGGATGGAGGGCGCACCCAGCGCCCGAGAACCTGTGACGAGTATAGAGAGCGTCTGGCGAGGACCCGTGTCGTCCGGTGGGGCGGCCTCGTGGCCGTCGACACGGTGCTCGGTACACTGACCGGACAACCACGGGATGGAAGGGGTGAGCCATGCCCGGCACCCAGGGGGAGGACGAAGCCACGCGCGAGACGACCGCGTTGCGCATCGGCGCCGGACTCGATGCTGTGACGGTCAGCGGCCTCACGGGAGACGAGCGGGCGGAGGTCATCGAGTCCTGGGCCCGATGCGGTGTGGAGGCCGTGGAGCCGCCGGCCCGCGCGGATGCGCACCGCGACGCCGACCCCGCGCGTCCGTGGCTCCAGTGGCACGAGGACCTGGTGTTCCTGGCGACCTCGCAGGCGATCGAGTCCGCCCGCGGCACCCACCTGATGTTCCATGCCGCGTGCCTCGCCGCACCGGACACCGGGGAGGCGATCGTCCTGGTGGCGGCGTCCGGGACGGGCAAGACGACGGCCACGCGCCGGCTGGGACCCCATTTCGCCTACCTCACCGACGAGACGGCGATCATCGCACCAGACGGCCTGACCGTCACGCCCTACCCCAAACCGCTGTCCCTGCTGGGGTCACGGGGGGTGCGCCCGAAGACCCAGCGAGGCCCGGACGACCTCGGTCTCGGTCCGACCCTCCCCGACGCCCGGCTGGCCCGGATCGCCGTGCTGGACCGCGTGCGGGATCCGGCAGGCCCGGTGACGCCGCGAGCGGAGGCCATAGAACTCGTGGCCGCGCTCGCGGCGCTCGTCCCCCAGACCTCCTCCCTCTCCCTGCTCCCCCGCGGCCTCGTGACGCTCTGCCGCGTCCTCGACGCGGTCGGCGGCGCCCAACGCCTGGTCTACGCCGAAGCCGAGGACCTGCGGGGCGTCGTCGACGGCCTCCTGGCGGCCCCGCCCACGCCCGTCACCCCCGCCTGGGAGGCACTCACCGAGGAAGAGCTCTCGGCCTCCGTCGGAGTGGCAACCCCGGGCGCGGTGTCCCGCTGCGCCGTCGACGACGGCATCCTGACCGACCACGGCCGCCTGGTCCTGCTCGCCTCGGACCGCCTGGTCGTGCTCGAAGGTCTGGGCCCGTCCGTCTGGCTCCTGCTGGACGAGCCGCGGACGGCCGCCGACGTGGTGGCCTGCCTCCGCGCCGAAGGACCCGTGCCCGAGGACGCCGAGGCCCGGGTGCGGGAGGCGATGGACGCCCTGGTCACCGCGGAACTGGCCAGGACCGGCTGAACCGGCCCGGCCCGGAGGCGGCCGGCGCCCAGGACGCCCCGCCCCCTCAGGAGATCAGTGTCCGCCCCAGTGCGTGGGCGGCCAGACGGTCACGAAGACCTCGCCCACGATGTCCTCGCGGGTGACGAAGCGGGCGCAGTCCCCGGCCTGGTCGGCGGGGATGCCGCGGCACGCGATCACGGAGTCGGCCGAGTTCGAACGGTGGTCGCCGAGCACGAGCATCGAGTCGTCCGGCACGGTGACCGGGCCGAAGCAGCGCGCGGACATCACCTCGGACTCGCAGTCCAGCTCGTCCCGGATGAACGGCAGGTCGTTGTGGATGTATGGCTCGTCCACGGGCTCCCCGTCCACCGTCACCGCGCCCTCGGCGGTGCAGCACTCCACGGTCTGCCCCGCGGTGCCGACCACGCGCTTGACCAACGCCTGCTCGTGCGAGCGGCCGATGCCGGTGAGGTCGCCGAACGTGCGGACGGCGTTCTCCACGGCCCCCTCCGGTGGCATGGGGTGCGCCCAGTCCTCGTTGGCCGTGAAGACCACCACGTCCTGGGAGTCGGCCATCCCGTCCGGGTAGGCGGTGCGGTTGACCAGCATGCGGTCCCCCACCTCGAGGGTGTTCTCCATCGAGCCGGACGGCACCGAGTACACCTTCACCCACAGGGCCTGCACCACGGCGACGACCGCGATGGCCACCACCACGTTCAGCAGCAGGGAGGCCCAGAACGGCAGGCGCGGACGGTGAGGCTGCGGCGCGGCGACCGCGCCGCCGTGGTCCCCGTGGGCCGGCTCGACGCGCTCGGCCATGGTCAGGCGACGCCGTCGAAGAGGCTGGTGACCGAGCCGTCCTCGAAGACCTCGCGGATCGCGCGGGCGATCAGCGGGGCGATCGAGAGCACGGTGAGGGTCTCGAAGCGCTTCTCCTCCGGGATGGGCAGGGTGTTGGTCACCACGACCTCACGGGCGCCGCACTCGCCGAGACGCTGGGCGGCCGGGTCCGAGAACACCGCGTGCGTGGCGGCGATGATGACGTCCTTCGCGCCGGCGTCCTTGAGGATCTGCACGGCGCCGGCGATGGTGCCGCCGGTGTCGATCATGTCGTCGATCAGCACGCAGACGCGGCCCTCGACGTCCCCGACCACGGTCTTGGACTCGGCCTTGTTCGGAACGGTGAGGTCCCGGCTCTTGTGCACGAAGCCCAGCGGCACGCCGCCCAGGCGGTCCGCCCACTGCTCGGCCACGCGCACGCGACCGGTGTCCGGGGAGACCACCGTGACCTCCTCGCCCTCCACGCTGGAGCGGATGTGGTCCGCCAGCAGCGGGATGGCGAACAGGTGGTCCACCGGGCCGTCGAAGAAGCCCTGGATCTGGGCGGTGTGCAGGTCCACGCTCATCACACGGGAGGCGCCGGCGGTCCTGTACAGGTCCGCGACGAGACGGGCCGAGATCGGCTCGCGGCCGCGGCCCTTCTTGTCCTGGCGAGCGTACGGGTAGAACGGCGAGACCACCGTGATGCGGCGGGCGGAGGCGCGCTTCATGGAGTCCACCATGATCAGCTGCTCCATGAGGTGGTTGTTCAGCGGCGCCGGGTGCGACTGGATGATGAACACGTCCTTGCCACGCACCGACTCGCCCGAGCGCACGTAGATCTCGCCGTTGGCGAAGTCGTAGGCGCTCATGGGGAGCAACTCGGTGCCCAGCTCCTCGGCGATCTCCTGCGCGAGCTCGGGGTGGGCGCGGCCCGTGGCCAGCACCAGTCGCTTGTCCTCGCTGCGGCTCAGCTCCGTCATGACGTCCTCAACATCCTTCGTGGTTGCACGTTCCATGCCCGGCGGCGGCGCGCGGCCGACGTCCAGCGGGCCGCCTGAAGGGCCCGGTCCTCGCACCCATCCTAGGGCGCGCGGGGTCAGCCCTGAGCGCCGGAGCCCTCCGCGCCGGCG